>DATING010001119.1:0-2462 GCA_035474555.1 Longimicrobium sp.
CGAGGAGGCCGTGCAGAAGCTCACGGCCAAGTCCGTGGAGCCGGGCCGCTACGACCTGGTGCTCATGCCCACGCACCTGTGGCTCACCATCCACGAGAGCATCGCGCACCCCACGGAGCTGGACCGCATCATGGGGTACGAGGCCAACTTCGCGGGCACCTCGTTCATCTACCCGCTGGAGGACTACCTGGGCAAGTTCCGCTACGGGCGCGACTTCATGAACATCCAGGGCGAGCGCACCACCCCCGGCGGCCTGTCGTCCATCGGCTGGGACGACGAGGGCGTGCGGCCGGACGAGTACCTGATCGTCAAGGACGGCATCCTGAACGACCTGCAGACCACCCGCGAGCAGGCCCCGTACCTGGCCGACTGGTACCGCCAGCAGGGCAAGCCCGTGCGCAGCCACGGCAACAGCTACGCGGAAAGCTGGGACGCGGTGCAGTTCCAGCGCATGCCCAACGTGAACCTGCTCCCCAACCGCGAGCGGGACGTGAGCGTGGACGAGCTGGTGTCGGGGATCGAGAACGGCATCCTGATCGACGGCGACGGCTCGTTCAGCATCGACCAGCAGCGCTACAACGCCCAGTTCGGCGGCCAGGTGTTCAAGGAGATCAAGAACGGGCGCATCACGGGTCCGCTCAAGGACGTGGCGTACCAGATGCGCACGCCCGAGTTCTGGAACGGGATGGACATGATCGGCGGCCAGTCCACGTACTTGCTGGGCGGCTCGTTCAACGACGGCAAGGGGCAGCCCTCGCAGAGCAACGCGGTGTCGCACGGCTGCCCCGCCGCGCGCTTCCGCCAGGTAAACGTCATCAACACCGGCCGGAGGGCCTGATCCCATGGCAGACAACCGTTACCTCACGCGCTCCGACGCCGAGGCGCTGGCCCAGAAGGTCCTGTCGTTCTCCACGGCCGACGAGGCGCGTGTAAACATCAACAGCGGCACGCAGGGCAACACCCGGTTCGCGCAGAACCAGGTGAGCACCGCGGGCGACGCCTACGACGCCACCATCACCGTCACCAGCGCCTTTGGAAAGAAGACGGCGTCGGCCACCACCAACCGCTTCGACGACGAGTCGCTGCGGGGGATGGTGCAGACGTCGGAGCGGCTGGCGCGGCTGGTGCCCGAGGACCCGGAGTACATGGGCGAGCTGGATCCGCAGCAGTACATCCAGTCGGAGCCGTACTTCGAGGCCACGGCGGCCATCACCCCCGAGGCGCGCGCCCGGGCCGTGATGGAGATCGCCGGGCCGGCCATGCGGCAGAACCTGGTGAGCACGGGCTTCCTGAGCCACCTCACGGGGAGCACCGCCGTCGCCAACAAGCGGGGGCTGTTCGCCTACGCGCGCGGCACCAACGTGAGCTTTACCACCACCGTCCGCACGGCGGACGGCACGGGGAGCGGCTGGGCGGGCGGCGGCGAGAACGACTGGTCCAAGATGAACTTTGGCTCGCTGGCGGAGACGGCCATCCGCAAGGCGGAGCTGTCGCGCAACCCGCGGGCGGTGGAGCCGGGCGAGTGGACGGTGATCCTGGAGCCCACGGCCGTGGCCAACCTGGTGAACCTGATGGTGTTCGCCCTGAACGCCCGCAACGCCGACGAGGGGCGCTCCTTCTTCAGCAAGCAGGGCGGCGGCAACAAGCTGGGGGAAAAGTTCCTGGACGAGCGCATCAGCATCACCAGCGACCCGGCGGACCCGCGCACGGCCGGCAGCCCGTTCTCGGGCGAGGGGCTGCCCAACCGCGCCATGACGTGGGTGGAGAACGGCGTGCTGCGCAACCTGATCTACAACCGCTTCTGGGCGGCCCGGAACAACACGCAGCCCACGGGCTTTCCCGGCGCGTACCGCATGACGGGCGGCAACGCCAGCATGGACGAGATGATCCGCTCCACGGACCGCGGCCTGCTGGTGACGCGCCTGTGGTACATCCGCCCCGTGGACCCGCGCACCATCCTGTTCACGGGCCTTACCCGCGACGGCACGTTCCTCATTGAGAACGGCCGCATCACCACCGCGGTCAAGAACCTGCGCTGGAACGAGTCGCCCGTGTTCATGCTGAACAACATCGACATGATGGGCCAGCCCGTGCGCGTGAACGCGTCCGAGGACGGCGCCGGCGGCTCGGTGATGGTGCCGCCCATCAAGTCGCGCGACTTCACCTTCACCTCGCTCTCCGACGCGGTCTGATCCGCGCCGGCCGGGCAGGACGCCGGCCGGGCAGGTGAGGTAGGAGAAGCAGGTGGGACGATGGATGAAGGAAGCGGGCGGATCGCCGAGGGTGGCGGTCCGCCCGCTTCTTCGTGGGGGGCAGATTCTCCTGGCGGACGGGTCCCCCCACCCCCGGCAAACTGCGCCGCGAGAGGGGAGCTTCGTACGGGGTGGATGGGATCGGCAACGGCGGGGTTCTACGGCGCCCGCTTCGCGGGGCCCCTCACCCCCCGGCCCCCTCTCCCGCAA
>DATING010001120.1:0-2201 GCA_035474555.1 Longimicrobium sp.
GGGCATGGGTTAACGTCAATCTTCCAGGCGCCGCAGGGGTTTGCGGGCCGTGCACCACCCGTGCGCGGGAAGGAGAACCAGGCAGCAGTAACCACGGCGGCCTGAAACAAGCGCTTGCGTCCAGTCGAACGCTGTTCGGCAGGAGACCTGTCGCCGATCTCGCCGTAGGGGCGCGCCCGGACGCATCACACGCCACGAAGGGGTCATCCCAGGAGGCGCCCGAATGGGTCACCACGGGTGCAGGATTTCCCGGCGCTGGCCGGGGGGATCCACTCGCCCACGCGCGTGCTACCAGATCCTGAACAAGAATGCGCGTACAGGTGTTTCTTCCGGATTCGGCAGATCGCGATGAAGCGCCATAAAAACCCCAGGCCGCGCACGGGGCGCGGCCTGGGGGTGCGGAAATGGGCCGGGTGGGGCTCGAACCCACGACCATTCGGTTAAAAGCCGAGTGCTCTACCAGCTGAGCTACCAGCCCGCAGACGCGGAATATAGCGCCATTCCGCGTCCTTCTCAACCGGGGGGCGTGCGGCGGCTAGCGGCCGCTCCCCACGCGCAGGACGAAGGGACCCGCCTGCCCCGGGTACGCGGAGGTCACGCGGATGGTGTAGGTACCCGCCTCGGGCACCTCGAACTCCAGCAGGGCGTTGAGCTCCTCGCCGCCGTCGTCGTCCTCCGCCAGCGCCTCGAACGCCTCGCCCTGCCCGCGGCCAATGCTCACGTACGGGTCCAGGTCGGTGCCGCGGACGTGGATGGAAAGGCGCTCGCCCGCGGCGGCGCGGTAGCTGTACTCGCGGTAGTACTGCACGATGTCGTTCTCGTCCGCCGGGCCGTCGCCCAGCGTGCCGGCCATGTCCCCGTTGGCCTGCACGGCGCCCGCGAAGGTGCCCACCATCTCGGCGTCCATCCCCTCGTCGCCCTCGCCCTCGAAGTCCTCGCCCTCGCCGTCGAAGTCCCCCTCGTCCTCCTCCACCACCTCCTCCACCACCTCCGCGGCGCCCATCCCGACGCCCACCACGTACGGCCCGCCGACCTCGCCGGAGAAGGAGCGCACGATTACGTGGAGGCTGCCCCCGGCGGGGATCTCCGTCACCAGCTGGCTGCCGGTGCTCACGCCGCCGTCGTCGTCGGAGCCGGACTCCACGAAGCGGCCGCCGTTCCAGGTGCCGGCGCTCAGGTAGGTGTCGAACTCCGTGGACTCCGCCCACACGGTCACGACCTCGCCGGCGCGGCCCGTGACGGTGTAGTGGTCCTCGATGCCGCCTTCGCCCTCGTAATCGTCCTCGGTGATCTCGCCCCGCACGGACTCGTCCATGGGGAGCCTGCCGATGCGCAGGGGGGCGGGGGTGGACAGCACCAGCGTGTACGCGCCGGCCTCGCCCTCGCCAAACGCGCCGGCGCGCAGCTCGTATCCGCCCTCGTCGTTCAGCGTGACCACCAGCCGCGAGTCGGTGCCTTCGCCGCTGTCGTCGTTCAGGACGGTCTCCGTCCACTCGCCGTTCTCCTGGCGGCCCCAGCGCAGGTACGTGTCGAAGTCGCCCGACTGCATCTGGATGACGACGCGGTCGCCGGGGCGGCCGGTGATGACGTACGCGTCGTACAGGGCGCCGTCTTCCATGGCGGGGTCGCCGGCCTCCAGCGAGCCGGTGACGGTTTGCCCCACGCGAAGGGCCGTCTGCGCGGTGGCGGGCGCGGCGGCAAGGGGCGCCGCGGCGAGCAGAAAGGCGAGGGCCTTCCGGTACATGGGCTGGGTCCAGGGATCGTTTGTGTGGGCATGCCGTCGCCGGGGAGGCGAAGGGGACCGCGATGCGGTGCCGCGCGGACAATCTACCATCCCCCGTGCGCAGGGAAAGCCTCTTGTTTCCGGATTGGACGGCGGATGGGCCGGCATCCCCTCCTCCGCCCCCGCCGTGATGCGGGGCCCCCGCTCGTTTTTCGGCGCTGGACAGTGGTCGTTTTCGTCGATGAAGCGAGATGCTGACTCCAGCCAGCTGCTTGCATCAACGCTCATCCGAGATCCAGGTCTCCGTCCAGAGGGAGCCGAGCCGTGCGGCCATCCGTCTTTCATCCGGGTCTCCGGCGCGGGCACGGTTTTACGGATCGCGATCATGTGGATGATGTGCCAGGGCAGGCATCCGCCTCCGCTGCCGCGATTATGCCTCTTCGAAAAACGCGGATGGCCGTCCCCTCGCCGGCAGCAA
>DATING010001121.1:0-8769 GCA_035474555.1 Longimicrobium sp.
GCGCCCTGGGCGATACGTCGCGCCGCCGCCGCCGGTCGGACTTTCCCGGCGTGGGGGCCGGCTCGCAGCCCTGGCTGGAAGGCGACGCCGCCGAGGTGGGCGAAGCCGGCGGAAAGGTGACGCGCTGAAGTGATGCGGGACGCGATCTTCGCCGGCGTGGACGGCGGCGGGACGAAATCCACGCTCCTGCTGGCCGACGGCGCCGGCACCGAGCTGGCGCGGGTGAGCGGGGCGGCGGGGCTGGTGGACCCCCGCCACCCCGAGCGCAGCGCCGAGGTCATCGCCCAGCTGGTGCGGATGGCCTCGGCGCAGGCCGGGCTGTCCGCGCCCCCCGAGGTGCTGTGCGCCGGCTTGGCCGGCGTGGGCAACGAGGCGGAGCGGGTGGCCGTGGAGCAGGCGCTGGCCGGCACGGCGCGCGTGGTCAAGGTGATCTCGGACGGCGAGATCGCCCTGCACGGCGCGTTTGGCGGCGGGCCGGGCGTGCTGCTGATCGCCGGGACGGGGTCCGTGGCGTACGGGCGCGGCCCGGACGGGCGGATGGAGCGCTCCGGCGGCTGGGGGATGTACGTGGGCGACGAGGGGAGCGGCTACGCGCTGGGCCGCGCGGCGCTGGCGGCCGCCCTGCGCTCCGTGGACGGCCGGGAGGCGGAGACGCGGCTGCTCCCCCTCGTGCTGGAGGTGCTCAAGCTTGAGGGCCCCCGCGAGATCCCGCCCTGGGCCGGCCGCGCGGCCAAGGGCGACGTGGCCTCCCTCGCGCGGCACGTGCTGGACCTGGCGGCCGCGGGGGACGCGCTGGCGCTGCGCTTGGTGGAGCACCAGGCGGCGGAGCTGGCCAGCCACGTGATGGCGCTGGCGCACCGGCTGGGTCCGTGGCCCGGCGACGTGCCGGTGGTCTTTCACGGCGGCGTGCTGCGCTCGGGGCTGTACGCCACGCTGGTGGACCGCAACCTGGCGCAGAACGCCCACCGCTATCAGATCCAGCCCGCGCAGGCGGATGCCGTGCACGGCGCCCTGGCCTACGCGCGTGGCGTCGCCGCCGGCGGCGCGCCGGCGTAGACGCTGTCCCGGCGCGGGCCGCCCGCCTCCCGCGCCGTTCCCCTCACCGGACCCCCGCCCATGCCCGTCTCGCTCTCCCCGCGACGCTGGCCGGTCGCGCTGGCCGTGCTCGCCTCCGCCGCGTGCGGCTCCACGCCGGAGCCCCAAGGCGGCGCGGCGGATTCGCTTCGCGCCGGATCACCGCCCGCCGCGACCACGCAAGCTCCGCCGTCTCCCTCCGCTCCTATCCAGGCTGATCCGCAGGCGATCCGCAGCGTCCGCACGAGTCTGAAGGCGGATGACTGCACGATGGTGAGCGTGGACGAGGAGGCGGGCGGCTCCACGCAGCGCTGCCCGGGGACGGCGGGCTACACGCTGCTGGCGCTGGATGGGGATGCGCGCGCGTCCATCACCCTCGTGGACCGCGCGGGGCGCGAGCACCCGCTGGAGTTCTGGACGACGATCACGGGCGGGTTCACCAGCCTGGGCGACGAGGCGGAGTGGCGGGTGCGGGGCGAGGGCGCGGCCGCCGTCCCTGTCGCGCTCATCGTCCCCCTGCGCGCCAACGAGCACCCCGATGATCCCGAGCGCCTCACTCCTTACCGCGTCATCTCCAAGATCACGTCGGCGGAGACGTGCGTGACGCACGCCCTCGACGTCATCCCCTCCGACGACGAGGTCCGCCGCCTCGCCGACGCGTCCGCGAGCGCCCCGTGCCGCAAGTCGTACTCGGAGCCTTGATTGATCTAGCTCGTGTGTCCGCCGCAGCTTCTACTCATGAGGCCGACGCAGCGCTACCGGCGACCATAGTGACCTCGAGCACGAGAGAAGTAGATGCCCATGCGGGTGACGGTGTAAACGAGCCGATCCTCATCGGTGATCCTCCTGGACCAGTCGCCCGAATAGTCGTGCTTCAACGGCTCGGGCTTTCCGATACCCGCGTACGGAGTCGTAAGAATCTCCTCGATGATTCGCATGATCCGGAGTGCGACCTTTGGATTGGCAGCAATCCAGTAAGCCAGGTCTCCGCGGAAGCCGCCAAGGAGAATCGCCAGCCGTTCATCATCAGGAATGGATGGCGATTTTTCATGCCGGCTGGTGTGACGCTGCTTGGCTGCGGTCATGTGCCAGTCGATCCTCGCGTTCTGCGTGGTTGAAAATCGAACGGCTGGCGTACGCCTTCCATGGACATCGGCTCCACGCCCCAGGCTTCCAGTTGGTGGTGGATCTGCCGGAGCTCTTCCACGAATTCTGGATGCTCGGCCATGTAGGCGGTCATCGTATCGCGCACGGTGCCACGCCGAAGTCCGCCCTTCCACAGCGGCCGGATACGCATGCGCTGCATCTGAGTTGCCATAGCTCGTCGGGTGCTGGTTGCCTCTGGTCAGCCGCGGCGATCAAAGTCGAACGGCGTGTGGACGTAAGCCGGAAGCGGCAGCGGCGGACCATTCACCGCACGTGATTCAGCGACCACACGAAAGAGCCGATCCGCGAAATCCGGATGCGCCGCGATGTACGCCGTCATCGTGTCCCGGACGGTGCCGCGGCGCAGGCCGCCCCTCCACGTGGGCCGGATGCGGGGACGCTGGATCTGAGTCGCCATGGCTCACCGGGGTTTCGGGGTGCGACGCTGCCCTCTACTATGCATCAGACCTGCCGCAGTCGTCAAGTCCGTCCAGAATGCGCCACCTGCGGCACATCGCGTTTTCCTGGCCCTGTCTCGCTTGCACCACCGATGACGCCCATGCCCCGTCTCCGACCGCTCCTTTCGATTCCGCTCTGCGGCGCCATCGTGGCGTGCAGCGGCGCGCAGCCGGCGCCCGCGCCCGCGCCCTCGTCCACGCAGATCGCTGCCGGGGCGCCGTACGATCTGCTGATCCGCAACGGGATGATCGTGGACGGGACGGGGCGCCCGTGGGTGCGCGGCGACGTGGCCATCCGCGGCGACCGCATCGCGGCCGTGGGCGTGCTGCGGGGCGTGCAGGCGCGTGACACGGTGGACGCGACGGGGCTGGTGGTGTCGCCCGGGTGGATCGACATGCTGGGGCACTCGGAGTACCCGCTGCTGCGCGACGGGCGGGCCGTCAGCAAGATCACGCAGGGCATCACCAGCGAGATCACGGGCGAGGTGACCAGCGTGGTGCCCGTGAACGAGAACACGCTCCGCGAGCTGGGCACCGACACGCGCCAGCGGGTCACGTGGACGGACCTGGACGGCTACTTCCGTGCGCTGGAGGCGGCCCGGCCCGCCATCAACCTGGGCACGTTCGTCACCGTGGGCTCGGTGCGGCGCTACGCCATGGGCGACGCGGACCGCGCGCCGACCCCCGCCGAGCTCGACACCATGCGCGCGCACGTGGCGGCGGCGATGGAAGACGGGGCCATGGGGCTCTCCTCGGGGCTGATCTACGCGCCCGCCTCCTACGCCACCACGGAGGAGGTCATCGAGCTGGCGAAAGTGGCGGGGCGCTACGGGGGCGGCTACGCGTCGCATATCCGCTCTGAGGGCGACCGGCTGGTGGAGGCTGTGAACGAGGCCATCCGCATCGGCGAGGAGGGCGGCACCTGGGTGCAGGTCCATCACCTCAAGGCTTCCGGCCGGCCCAACTGGGGCAAGATGCCGCAGGCCGTGGGCGCCATCGAGGCGGCGCGGGCGCGGGGCGTGGACGTGACGGCGGACCAGTACCCGTACCCGGCCAGCGGCACGGGGCTGGACGCCGTGATCCCCAACTGGGCGCACGCGGGGGGCACGGACTCGCTGCTGGCGCGGCTGGCGGACCCCGCCACCCGCGCCCGGCTGCGCGCGGAGCTCACGGCGGGCGGCGCGGAGACCAACATCGGCACCTCGGCGGGCGGGCCGTCCGGGGTGATGATCGCGGGCGTGAGCGTGGATAGCCTGCGCCGCTACCAGGGGATGCGGCTGACGGAAGTGGCCGCCGCGCGCAGGCAGGAGGTGGTGGACGCGGTGTTCGACATCCTGCTCGCGGATCGTGCGGGGACGTCCGCCATCTACTTCTCCATGTCGGAGGAGGACATCGAGACGGCCATGCGCCAGCCGTGGATGATGGTGGGGATCGACGCGGGCGCGCGGGCGGCGGACAGCACCGTCACGGGCAAGCCGCACCCGCGCGCGTACGGCTCGTTCCCCCGCATCCTCTGCCGCTACGTGCGCGAGCGGGGCGTGATCACGCTGCCGGATGCCATCCGCCGCTTTACCTCGCTCCCCGCCGCGCGCGTGGGGCTGGACGAGCGCGGCGTGATCAAGGAAGGCATGTTCGCGGACTTCACGATCTTCGATCCGAACACCGTCTGCGACCGCGCGACGTTCGAGGAGCCGGTGCAGGTGAGTGTGGGGATCGTCCACGTGATCGTGAACGGCGTCCCCGTCCTCCGCAACGGCACCCCGACCGATGCGCGCCCTGGGCGGGCGCTGCGGCGGGCGGGGAGCCGGTGATCGACCGGAGAAGGGTGCGGCGTCGGCGGGGCAGGGGAGCGCGAATGACGGGTGCCAGGGGGTGGATGCGAGGCGGCGTCACGACGGGAACCCGGCAGCGTGCGCCGATACGACCCGGCAACGTGCGTCGCGGATGATCAGGCGGGAGAGGCGGAGTGCCGTCCTGAGCGAATGAATTCGCGGCTACAACTTCACGCTGTCCGCCTCCGCGGACACCACGGACACGGCAGAACCGGCGCGGGGGCGATCCGTCCTCGCGCCGCTCACTTCCAGGGGGAGGGACGATGCGGTATCGGATGATGACGGTGATCGCGTGCGCGGCGGCGCTGGCTGCGTGCGGCGCATCGCTCCCGGCGCGGGCTACGATGGGCGAGCAGGACGCGTTCTGGGCCTCGCTACAGGCGATGTGCGGCAAGGCGTACGGGGGGCAGCTGGTAGAGGGCTCGGCCGCGGACAGCTCCTTCCGGCAGAACGCGCTGGTGATGCACGTCCGCCAGTGCTCCGCCAACGAGGTCCGCATCCCGTTTCACCTGGGCGAGAACCGCTCGCGCACCTGGATCGTCACGCGCACGGACGGCGGCCTGCGCTTGAAGCACGACCACCGGCACGAGGACGGCAGCGAGGACCGCGTCACGCAGTACGGCGGCGACACGCGCGACGTGGGCACGGGCGCCCGCCAGGAGTTCTGGGCGGATGCGCACACGGCGACCCTCATCCCTGCCGCGGCCACGAACGTGTGGACGATGGAGGTGATCCCCGGCCAGCGCTTCGCCTACGCCCTGCGTCGTGAGGGCACCGACCGGCGATTCCGCGTGGAGTTCGACCTCACGCGCCCCATCGCCGCCCCGCCGGCCCCGTGGGGATACACGGAGTAGGGGCGGCTCGCGGCGATGAACAGCCGGTCGCGGACGGGGGTTTGGGGGGAAGGCGGGCCACGAGCACGGGCCGGGTAGATTCCTCGGTCGGCGCGCCTGGGCCGGTGCACGAGGAGGGATCGTGAGTGCGCCTCCCTCGGAATGACAGTTCCGTCGGAAGTCGGGTCGTGGTTTGTAGTTCGAGCAGTTGAAGCCCCGCACTGCCGCGAAGCGGCGGTGCGGGGCTTTCCGCAGTCGTTGCGGCGGCTTTAGCCGCTCAGGCCGGAGCCACGTCCTCCGCGTCCCGCGCGACGGGCACCTCGCCGTGCCGCCCGGGCGCCTCGGTGCCATCGGGGACCTGGGGCACCATCAGCGTCAGGCGGTGCGCGCCCAAGCTGTACTCGAAGCGGCGGGCGGTGAGCGGCTCGCCGTCGGCGTTCACCGTCATCTCCTCGTCCGACTCCACCGTCAGCTCCGGCACCTTCAGGTACGTCACCTTGGGATGGTTCACGTGCCGCCCCGCGCGGATCTGCGGGGCGATGCGGACCACGTCCACGTGGCTCATCTCCTCCACGATGCACAGGTCCAGCAGCCGGTCCGCCGGGTCCGCGCCGGGCGTGATCCAGTTGCCGCCCCCCGTCCTCCACGCGTTGCCCACCGCGAAGAGCAGGAACCCGCCCTCGTACACCGTCTTGCCGCCGGCCGTGAAGCGCGCGCTCGTGGACTTGAGCTGCACGAACTTCTTGACCCCCGTGATCAGGTACGCCACCGGCCCCAGCATCCGCTTGAGGTCGGCGGAGGCATCGTCCGTGGCCTCGGCGCCGGCGCCGCCCGTGGAGACGTTCAGGAAGTAGCGCCCGTTCACGCATCCCACGTCCACCCGGTACGGCTCGCCCGCCACGGCGTCCAGCAGCGCGCCTTCCGGGTCGCCGCCGCGGATTCCCAGTCCCCCCGCCAGGTCGTTGCCCGTTCCCAGCGGCACCACGCCGAGCCGGGGGAGCACGGGCGTACCCTCCCCGTCGCGCTCGCTCGCCCAGTCGTACAGCCCGTTCACCACCTCGTTGATGGTGCCGTCGCCGCCGCCCGCGATGACGAGATCGGCGCCGTATTCCGCGGATTTCCAGGCGAAGCGGTGCGCGTCGTCCTTCTCGAAGGTCACCCGCGGATGCACGGTGTGGCCTTCGGCGCGCAGCCGCTCCACGCCCTGCCGCAGCGACTCCACGGCCTCGGGCGAGGGCGGGTTGATGATCAGCGAGATCTGCACGGGATGGGTCCGGGGCTGGGGCTCCGCAGGCACACGTCGGATATCCGCCGCAACGAGCAAGAGATACGCCAGCCTCCCGCACGGCTGGTTCGGCATATCTTCGCCTTGACGCCACCCGCGTCGCCATTAGCTTGTGGGGCGTGGTGGGGGATTGTGGGGCGATGTGGGGATGTATGGCGGACACGGGCAGTGGAGCCCCATGACCGGCTTCCTGGGAAGCTACCAGCACCAGATCGACGAAAAGGGCCGGCTCAGCCTCCCCGCCTCGTTCCGGCGAGACGGGGGGGAGGAGCCGATGGTCCTGGTGCATGCGTTTCCCGACGCCCTCACCCTGTATCCCCGCGCCACCTGGATGGAGGTGGAGGCCCGCCTGCGCGAGATGCTCCGGCTCAATCCGCAGGCGCGCCCGTACGTCCTGAAGGTCACGGCCAGCGCGGCCGAGGTCGTCCCCGACAAGCAGGGGCGCATCCTGGTTCCCGCGCGGCTGCAGGAAGCGGTGGGGATCCACGGGCCCACGCTGGTGGTGGGCGCCATCGACCGCATCGAGCTGTGGAGCCCGGAGCGCTTCGCGGCCGTGACGGCCGAGCCGGTTCCGGACGTGGAGCGGCTCACGCACCAGATTTTCGGCTAGTCCCTCGCATCCGACCCGGAGACCGCATGGTCCTTCCCGCGCACCTCGCAACGCTCGCCCCGCTGCCCGCGCCGCCGGTGCCGTGCGGGCTGGACCGGCACGTGGGCCCCTTCGAGCCCCTGGAAGAGATGGCGGACTTCCTGGGCACGGACTGGTTCTGCTGCCGGTCGTGCCGCGCCATGGTCACGCGCCGCAACGCCCGCGGCGCGCTCGTGGCGGCGTGACGCTTCCCTACGCCTCCGGCTACCACGCGCCCGTGATGGTGCGGGAGTGCATGGACCTGCTGCAGCCGGAGCGGGGCGGCATCTTCCTGGACGGCACCCTGGGCGGGGGCGGGCACGCGGAAGCGCTGCTGGAGCGCGGGCCGGACGCCGTCCTCTACGGCGTGGACCGCGACCCGGACGCGCTGGCGGAGGCCTCCAGTCGCCTCGCCCGCTTCGGCGACCGGTTCCGTCCCGTGCGGAGCAACTTCGCGGACGCGCTGGAGACGGCGGGGCTGGCGGCGGGATCGCTGAACGGCGTGCTGCTGGACCTGGGGATTTCGTCCCACCAGATCGACGTGGACGCGCGCGGCTTCACCTTTCGGGCGGGCGCGCCGCTGGACATGCGCATGGGGCAGGCGTCGGCCGGCGAGCCCACGGCGGCGGACCTGCTGAACACGCTGGACGAGGAAGAGCTCGCGAACATCTTCTACCGCTACGGCGAGGAGCGCCGCTCGCGAAAGCTGGCGCGCATCGTCGCGGAGATGCGGGCGGAGACGCCCTTCGCCACCAGCGACCAGTTGCAGCGGGCCATCGACCGCACGCTGGGGCCGCGGACGGAGACGGCGGACCGCGCGCGCATCTTCCAGGCGCTGCGCATTGCCGTGAACGGGGAGATCGAGGCGCTGGAGCGCGCCCTGGAGAATTTTCGCGACGGGCTGGCGCTGGGCGGGGTGTTCGCCGTGATGTCGTACCACTCGCTGGAGGACCGGCTGGTGAAGAACGCCTTTCGCGACTGGAGCATGGAGTGCGTGTGCCCGCCCGGCCTGCCGGTGTGCCGGTGCCGCGGCCGCGCGCTGGGAACGACCCTCACCCGCAAGCCCGTGGACGCCTCGCCTGCGGAGACGGCCGCCAACCCCCGCGCCCGCAGCGCGCACCTCCGCGGCTGGAGGAGCGCGTGAGCACGGGCGTGTTCGGCGCCCTGCGCGGGCCGCGGCGCGCCCGCGCGGCGGAAAAGGCTATGCAGTGGGAGGCGCCGCAGACCGCCCGCGTGGAAAAGCGCGCGCGGCGCCGCGCCGCGTTCGGCAAGCTGCTCATGGTGCTGATGGTCGCGGGCGCCCTGGTCTCCGTCGTCTGGCGGCAGACGGAGGGCGTGGCGCGGCAGCGGGAATTGACGCGCATCCAGAACGAAACCTCCATCGCCGAGGCGGAGCGGGTGGAGTGGGCAAACCGCATCCAGGCGCTGCAGACCCGCGCCCGCATCACCCGCGTGGCCCAGCAGCGGCTGAGGCTGCACGTGGCCCGCGACGACGAGGTGGTGCTGCTGCCGG
>DATING010001122.1:0-2093 GCA_035474555.1 Longimicrobium sp.
GCTCCCCATCGACCTGTCGCACGCGGCACGGCGATCGGTGACGTCGCTCTTCAGCAACCTGGTGACGCGCCCCACGGGGCGCGCCATCCGCACGGGCGTGGAGAGCCAGATCGCCGAGATGGAGAGCGAGCCCCAGGTCACCCTGAGCATCCTGGACTTCAGCCAGGTGCGGGTGCTGGACTACTCCTGCGCGGACGAGATCGTCGCCAAGCTGCTGCTTCGCTACCTGGGCGACGAGCGCCCGGCCGAGGCGTTCTTCATGGTGCGCAACGTCCAGGAGCACCACGTGGAGGCCATCGAGGCCGTGCTGGAGCGCTACGAGCTGCTGCTGGTGGCCATCCATGACGGCGGCGGCACGGAGCTGCTGGGCGTGCTGGACGACGACCAGCGCGAGGTGTGGTACGCGCTGGCCACCCGCGGCCGCGCCACCCGCGCGGAGCTGGCCGCCGACACGGGGCTGCCGCGCGAGACGGTGACGGCGGTGCTGGCCCATTTTTACCTGAAGCGGGTGGCGGCGGTGCACGTGGACGGAAGCGTGTCGCCGCTTTCCGCGTTCCTCCAGGAGTAGAGTCTTTTGACGCAGCATTCCTCCGCCGGCCCCTCCACCCGCGCCATCCACGCCGGCGCGCCGCGCGCCGGCGTGGGCGACCCCGTGGTGATGCCGATTGTCCCCAGCACCACCTTCCTGGGCGATCCGTCCGGCGAGGGCGAGGTGCTGTACACGCGCTACGGCAACGGGCCCAACCAGCGCGTGGTGGAGCAGCGCCTGGCCTCGCTGGACGGCGCGGAGGACGCCGTGGTTACGGCCAGCGGCCAGTCGGCCATGGTGTGCGCGCTGCTGTCCGTGCTCCAGGCGGGGGACCACGTGGTGGCCACGGACGCCATCTACGGCGGCACCAGCGCCCTGCTGCGCGACGAGCTGTCCCGGCTGGGGATCGAGACGACGTTCACGAACCTGTTCGCGGCGAACTGGACGGACGCGCTGCGCCCCAACACCCGCGTGGTGCTGGCGGAGACGCCGTCCAACCCGCTGCTGCGCGTCCTCGACCTGCGCCCCGTGGCGGACGCGGCGCACGCGCACGGTGCCATCGTCATCGTGGACGCGACCTTCGCCTCGCCGCTGAACTACCGGGGGCTGGAGCACGGGGCGGACATCGTGATGCACAGCGCCACCAAGTACCTGGGCGGCCACAGCGACGTGACGGCCGGCGTGCTGTGCGGCAGCGCGGAGCACATCGCGCCCGTACGCAAGCGGGCACGCATCTGGGGGCCCGTGCTGGATCCGCACGGCGTGTGGCTGCTGGAGCGGGGGATCAAGACGCTGTCGGTGCGGATGGAGCGCCACAACCGCAACGGGATGGAGGTCGCGCGCTGGGCCCAGGCGCGGCCGGAGGTGGCGCAGGTCTTTTACCCCGGCCTGCCGTCGCATGCGGACCACGAGACGGCCGCGCGGGTGCTGGACGGCTTCGGCGGGATGGTGGGGATTGAGCTGGCGGGCGGGGGCGAGGCGGCGGCGCGCTTCATGGGCGCGCTGCGGCTGGCCAAGCTGGCGCCCAGCCTGGGCGGCGTGGAGACGCTGGTGAGCGAGCCGCGGCACACGTCGCACTCGCTGATGACACCGGAGCTGCGCGCGGAGGCCGGCATTCGCGACGGCTTCATCCGCGTGTCGCTGGGCATTGAGGACGCGGCGGACATCATCGCCGACTTCGACCAGGCCCTGCGCGCCGCCGGCACACCTGACGCGCAGCGCGAAGCGGCGGACTGACCGACGCAATCGCCGGATGAACGTCGAGAACCCTCCCCCGCGTCCGCGAGGGAGGGTTCTTTGCGCCGGCCGTCAGGGCGACCTCCTGGCATCCCCCGCGTCGTTGTCCTGAGGGAGGCGCCGCCGGTTCCGTCCCGCGTGCCAGGCCATGGCGCCGACCGAAGGATCTCCCGTGCCGTGGAAGGAACCGGCGCATCGGCTGATACCGTTTCCCACGGTTCCGTGTGCACTCGACCATCGTCTTTCACGCAGAGCCGCGGAGGAGAAAAGAGAGGCGCAGAGAACGGATTCGCTTCTGCGTCTCTCTTTTTCCCTCTGCGGCTCTGCG
>DATING010001123.1:0-2604 GCA_035474555.1 Longimicrobium sp.
ATCCCCTCCACCAGGTCGTCCACGTAGCAGAACGAGCGCGTCTGGCTGCCGTCCCCGTAGACGGAGAGCGGATCGCCCCGCAGCGCCTGCACGATGAAGTTGCTCACCACGCGCCCGTCCCCCGGACGCATGCGGGGCCCGTAGGTGTTGAAGATGCGGACGATGCGCGTGTCCACCCCGTGGTGCCGGTGGTAGGCCATGGTGATGGCCTCGCTGAAGCGCTTGGCCTCGTCGTACACGCCGCGCGGGCCCACGGGGTTCACGTTGCCCCAGTAGGTCTCCGGCTGCGGATGCACGAGCGGGTCGCCGTACACCTCGGAGGTGGAGGCCATCAGGAAGCGCGCGCCCCTGGCCAGGGCCACGCCCAGCGCGTTGTGCGTCCCCAGCGAGCCCACCTTGAGGGTCTGGATGGGCTTCTCCAGGTAGTCCACGGGCGACGCCGGGCTGGCGAAGTGCAGCACCCCGTCCAGGTCGCCGGGCACTTCGATGTAGTCCGAGACGTCGTGCTCCACGAACTCGAAGTCGGCGCGCCCCTGCAGGTGGGCGAGGTTGTCCGCGTGGCCGGTGATGAAGTTGTCCATCCCCAGCACCTGGTACCCCTCGGCCAGAAAGCGGTCGCACAGGTGCGAGCCCAGGAAGCCCGCCGCGCCGGTGATCAGGACGCGCATGGGCTCCGGCGGATGGGGGTGGTCGGCATCGAGATCATCTGCGGATCGAACCGTGTTTTTGAGGTGCCGGGGGACAGGGTGCTGCCTCCCCGTGACGCGTGCCGCCGGCGGCGAATCGGCCAATCCCGCCTGCCATCCCGCGGTCCTAACTATTTCTCGCGGAGCGCGGGCCGTACGGAGCGCGGCGATCCGAAGACCCGCCGTCCCCCGTCCGCCGAAGCGCAGTCCGGTGCGGGGACGTTCAGGCCGGGGCGCCCTGCCCCGCCGGCTCCGAGACGGCCGGGGCGCGGCCGATGGACTGGTACTGGAAGCCCAGCTCCGCCATGCGCGCCGGGTCCCACAGGTTGCGCCCGTCCAGGATCACCGGCTCGGCCAGCGACTCGCGGATGCGGTCGAAGTCCGGGTTGCGGTACGCCAGCCACTCCGTGAGGATGAGCAGCGCGTCCGAGCCCTCCAGGCAGTCGTAGTTGTGCTCGCAGAGCTGCAGCGCCCCCTCCGCCAGCAGGTCGGCGAAGTAGTGCGCCGCCTCGTCGCGGGCCTCGGGGTCGTGCGCGCGCACCTTCGCCCCGCGCTGAACCAGCCCGCGCACCACCTCCAGCGACGGCGCTTCGCGCATGTCGTCCGTCTCGGGCTTGAAGGAAAGGCCCCAGATGGCAAAGGTGCGCCCCGACAGGTCCTCGCCAAAGCGCTCCACGGCGCGCCGCAGCAGCACCTTCTTCTGGTCGGCGTTCACCTTCTCCACGCCCTCCAGGATCGCCGCGTCCACGCCCGTGGCCTGCAGCGTGTGCACCAGCGCCTTGACGTCCTTGGGAAAGCAGCTGCCGCCATAGCCGATCCCCGCGAACAGGAACCCGGGCCCGATGCGCTCGTCCGTGCCGATCCCCTGCCGCACCAGGCCCACGTCCGCCCCCACCGCCTCGCACAGCTGCGCGATGGTGTTCATGAAGCTGATGCGGGTGGCCAGCATGGCGTTGGCCGCGTACTTGGTGATCTCGGCGCTGGCGATGTCCATGAACAGGATGGGGTTGCCCGTGCGCACGAACGGGGCGTACAGCTCGCCCAGCCGCTGGCGCGCGTGCTCGCTCTCCACGCCCACCACCACGCGGTCCGGCTTCATGAAGTCCTGCAGCGCCGCGCCTTCCTTGAGGAACTCCGGGTTGGAGCACACGTGAAAGGGACGGCTGGTGTGGCGGCGGATGGCGTCCTTGACCTTCGCCGCCGTGCCCACGGGCACCGTGCTCTTGGTGATGACGATCTTCTCCGGCCCGTCGTCCGGCATGCTCTTGCCGATGGTCTCGGCCACGGCCAGCACGTGCTTGAGGTCCGCGGAGCCGTCCTCGCCCGGGGGCGTGCCCACGGCGATGAAGACGACCTCGGCCTCGGCGGCGGCGGCGGCCACGTCGGTGGTAAAGGACAGGCGCCCCTCGCGCAGGTTGCGCTCCACCATGGGCTCCAGCCCCGGCTCGTAGATGGGGATCTCGCCGGCGTTCAGGCGGCCGATCTTGCCCGCGTCGATGTCGGCGCAGGCCACGTCGTTGCCCGTCTCCGCCAGGCAGGCCCCCGCCACGAGGCCCACGTAGCCGGTGCCCACGACTGCGATCTTCATACGTTCCGTACCCACGGGTTCGATGGCACGGGCCGCCGCGCGCGCGGCCCGGAAAGGGCGGCAACATAGACGGGCGGCTCCCCCGCCGCAACAAACGGCGGCCCGCCGGGTACCGGGATCCCGCGCGCCCCGCGGCCTGTTCCGGCCGCGTGCAGCGCGTTATATTCGCGGGCTTTAGGTTCGCAATGACATCCACCGCGTACACCCGTCCATCGTCGTGAAGCCGTCGCTCCGCCTCCGCGCGCCCCTGCTGCTGCTGGCCCTGCTCCTGTTCGCCGGGCGGGCCGCCGCGCAGCCGGAGGCCACCCTGCGCCCCGGGGACGCCATCCG
>DATING010001124.1:0-4239 GCA_035474555.1 Longimicrobium sp.
CCCAGCTGCACAAGCCCTGCGTGGACGTGCTCTTCGCCTCCGTTGCGCGGGCCAGCCGCGCGGCGTGCGTGGGGGTGGTGCTCACGGGGATGGGGAACGACGGCGCGGCGGGGCTGGCGTGCATCCGCGACGCGGGAGGGCGCGGGTTCGTGGAGAGCCCGGCCACGGCGGTGATCAACGGCATGCCCGCGGCGGCGCGGGGCGCGGCGGAGCGCGACGTGCCCCTCGACGAGGTGGCCGCCCTGCTCGCCTCCATCGTGGGGACCGGCTGATGGCGCGCGTGCTGGTGGTGGACGACCAGAAGGTGTCGCGGGCCACCGTGGCCGCCATCCTTCGTTCCGCGGGGCACACGCTGGACAGCGCTTCCTCCGGGCCGGAGGGGATCGAGCGGGCCCGTGCCGTGGGCCCCGACGTCATCGTGCTGGACGTGCAGATGCCGGGGATGGACGGGTTCGAGGTGGTGGAGCGCCTCAAGCAGGACGCCGCGACGGCCCCCATCCCCATCCTGCTCCTGACGGCACAGGCGCCCACGGAGGAGCTGCTGGTGCGGGGGCTGGAGCTGGGCGCGTACGACTTTTTGAACAAGGGGTGCAGCCGGGCGGAGCTGCTGGCGCGCGTGGGGGTGATGGCGCGCATCAAGCGGGGCTACGACGAGCTGTCCGCCGTGGCGCGGGTCTCCGGCCTGGCGCTGGAGGCGGGCGACCTGCAGGTGCTGGCCGACCGGGTGGCGGAGCTCGTGGCGCAGACGTTCCGCGCGGACGCCGTGCTGCTGAACCTGCCGGGCGACGCGTCGGTGGCGGAGGTGCGGGCCGGGTGCGGCATGCCTACGGACGACCCGCGCTGGTTCGTGACCCTGGACATGGTGCTGGAGCGCGTTTCCTGCGTCCCGGGCGCGCCCGCCGTAGCCTTTGACGGCGCGGCCGGGGCGGCGGCGTGGCCGCACGCCATTTCCGGCGGCGCGGGGATCTGCGTGGCGCGCGCCGCGGGGGGGCCGGCGCTGATGGCCGCGTTCCGCAACGATGGCGCGTTCGGCGAGGACGACCTGGCGCTGCTGGCGGTGCTGGGCCGGCAGGCCACGCTGGCGCTGGACAACGCCCGCCTGCACGCGCAGACGCGGCAGCAGGCGCGCACGCTGGAGGAGCAGGCCTCCGCGCTGGAGCAGGCCATGACGGAGCGCTCGCGCTTCTTCGCCAGCATGAGCCACGAGCTGCGCACGCCCATCAACGCCATCATGGGCTACGGCGAGCTGCTGTGCGAGGGGGTGTACGGCGACCTGACGCCCAACCAGTCCGGCGCGCTGGACCGGGTGGTGCGCAGCGGGCGGCACCTGCTGGAGCTGGTGAACGACGTGCTGGACATCTCCAAGATCGAGGCGGGCAAGCTGGTGGTGTTCCCCGAGCCCACGCCGCTCGCCCTGCTGCTGCGGGAGGTGGCCGGCACGGTGGAGTTGCAGGCGCGCGCCAAGCAGGTCGCGCTGGAGGTGCGGGTGGAGCGCGAGATCACGGTGCTCACGGATCCGGGCCGCGTGCGGCAGGTCGTGCTCAACCTGCTTTCCAACGCGGTCAAGTTCACGGACGCGGGGAGCGTGCGGGTGGTGCTGGACGCGTACGGGCCGTGGGCGGAGGTGCGGGTGGAGGATACGGGGCCCGGCATCGCGCCGGAGGACCAGGACCGCGTGTTCCGCGAGTTCGAGCAGGCGCCCGCGGCCGTGGGGCGGGGCGGCACGGGGCTGGGGCTGCCCATCTCGCGCCGGCTGGCGGGGCTGCTGGGGGGAAGCCTGACGCTGCACAGCACGCCGGGGGAGGGCTCCGCCTTTACCCTGCGCCTGCCGCTCTCCGCGCCGCCCGGGCCTCCGATCCCCCTCCACGCCGAGGCCACGCCGCCGCGCCAGGGCGGGGCGGCATAGGCGGGTGGGGCGGGGGACAAAGGACCTTCGATTTCCTGGGGGAGCGCTCGCGCAAACCCCGCCCGTCACCGAATTGTGCGCGCGAGCGAAGGATCTACTCCGCGGGGCAGGATATCGGCCGATGCGCCGGCTCGTTGGACGGCACGCAGGGGATCCTCCGCCTTCCAGCCAGGGCCGGCTTTTACCGATCGCGATCAGGTGGGTCTATACATGGGCCAGCATCCGCGCCGTAAGGCGGATATCCTGCTTGTGAAAGAATGCGGATGCCGTCCCCGCGCCGGCAGCATCCTCTCTGCCAAGGATCTCCGGCCTTCCGCGGTAGCTGGGCGATCCGCAACCGGCCATTGCGTCACCTCGCTCCCGCATGAACGGCCTTGGGGTAAAGCGGCCTCACTGGATGATTGCCATCGCGACGTCCGGAGGCGGACCGGAGGAGAAGGATGCGAGCGGCAGGGATGCATCAGGCCCCTGGTAGAGGGGCTGCTGCCGGCGAGGGGACGGCTATCCGCGTTTTTTGGAGAGGCATAACGCGCGGGATCGAAGAAACGGAGTCGGATGCCTGGCCTGGCACATCATCCACCTGATCGCGATCGGTAAGAGCCTGCCTGCGCCGGAGCGTTGGACGACGTGCGTGACAGGTGGGGCGTTGATGCCGGTACCCGCGACGCACCTCGCCCCGCCCATCCGCTGCTGATCCCTCGCGGCCACCGATCGTCCCGTACGCGTGCACCCCGCGCGGCCTGATACGTTCTCATCGCACGAGGACCACGCAGGCTCATCTCCACGGACGGGGCGGACGTGACGATCGGAATTTCGCGCGGCGGGCGGAGCATCGCGGCGGCCTTGATCGCGATGGTGGTGCTGGGGCTGGGATGCGGCAGCACCACCGCCGCGCGGACGTGCGACGCGGGGGACGATGAGAACGGGGCGAAGCGCATCCTGTTCATCGGCAACAGCCTCACGTACTTCAACGGGCTGCCGCAGATGTTCGCCGCGCTGGCGGATTCCGCCGGAGAGACCGCGCCCGTGGTGGAAGCGGTCGCGTATCCAGACTTCGGGCTGGAGCAGCACTGGGAGGACGGGCGCGCGGCGGACGCCATACGCGCCGGGTGCTGGGACGTGGTCGTGCTGCAGCAGGGCCCGTCGTCGCTGGCGGAAAGCCGCGCGCTGCTGCTGGACTACGCCGGCCGCTACGCCGCCCTGGTCCGCGAGAGCGGCGGGCAGACGGCGCTCTTCTCCGTCTGGCCGTCCGCGTCCCGCCGGGGCGACTTCGACCGCGCCATCGAGTCGTACGCGCTGGCGGCGGATGCGGTGGACGGCGTGCTGCTCCCCGCGGCCACGGCGTGGCTGCAGGCGTGGGAACGGGACGCGGAGCTGGCCCTGTACGCGGACGGGCTGCATCCCACGCCGCGGGGCAGCTACCTGGCCGCGGCCGTGATGGTGGGCCGCCTGTACGGGCAGCCGCAGCTGCGCTTGCCGGCGCGGCTAGAGTACCGGGGGGCGGGCGGCGCGCGGCAGGAGGTGCGGCTGGACGCGGCGGCCGTGGGCGTGCTGCAGGAGGCGGCGCGGGCCGCGCTGGCGCTGCATCCCCAGGATTGACCCGTCTGCGCGCTGGCATCCGGAGCGTGCACAATGTAGGTTGATGCACCGAAACCACGTACATCTACCGCTTCGCATCCCCCTCCCCAGGGTTTTTCCGTGTTCGACGACGATCTTTCTCCCGACGACATCGCCCTGCTCAAGGAGCTCGCGGAAAAGGGCGCGCCCGTCAGCGAGGCGCGCCTGAACCCCGACGCGCTGCGGACGCTGTCCATGCGCCGCTACATCAAGCGCCTGAGCGGGTTCAGCATCATCACCCCCGACGGACGGCGCGCGCTGGCGTCGCTGGCGCGCGGGCAGCAGCCGGCCGCCGTGTCGCAGCCCGAGCGCATCCCGCACCCGTCCGCCCGCGTCCTTACCAACGGCGCCACGCCGGAGCCGGAGAGCGCGGACGGCGACGACCCGCGGGTGAACAACACGCAGGAAGACATGCTGCGCCTGCTGGCCCAGTCCGAGACGCCCGTGCCGTTCGACGACCTGGACGGCCGCGTGGTGCGCGCGCTCGAAGGCCGCGGGCTCGTCCGCAAGGCAGACGGCATCGTGCTCCTTACCGAGGCGGGACGCGCGTTCTACGAAAGCAAGGTGCGCCGCCGCCGCCGCGCCCGCAGCGGGTGGACAAAGTCCGCGCCCGCGCCTGTCGAGGGCACCGAGGACCGCGGCAGCCGCGCCGAGGCCATCCGCGAGGCCGTCGACGCCCTGCAGCGCGCCGTGGGCGACGCCGACCGCCTGGAGAT
>DATING010001125.1:0-2877 GCA_035474555.1 Longimicrobium sp.
CTGGAGCCGGGGAGCACCACCTACAACCTCCCCGTGGCATGGCGCCTGGGCGGTGCGCTTGACGCGGCGGCGCTGGAGCGCGCGCTGGGCGAGATCGTCCGCAGACACGAGGCGCTGCGGACCACGTTCACGGAGGTGGACGGCACCCCCGTGCAGGTGATTGCGCCGTTCGGCGGGTTCGCGCTGCCGGTGGAGGACCTGTCGGGGCTGAGCGAGGCGGATCGGGAGGCGGCGGTCAGGCGGCGCACGGGTGAGGAGGCGGGGTGGGCGTTCGACCTCACGGCGGGCCCGCTCTTCCGTGCGGCGCTGCTGCGGGCGGGTGAGGAAGACCACGTGCTGCTGCTGTCGATGCACCACATCGTCAGCGACGGGTGGAGCATGGGCGTGCTCTTCCGGGAGCTGTCTGCACTGTATGGGGCCTACCGCGAGGGCGGGGAATCGCCGCTGCCGGAGCTGGGGGTGCAGTACGCCGACTACGCCGTGTGGCAGCGCGAGCGGCTGGCGGGCGAGGTGCTGGACCGTCAGCTGGCGCACTGGCGGGAGCGCCTGGCGGGAGCGCCGGAGCTGCTGGAGCTGCCCACCGACCATCCCCGCCCGCCGGTGCGGACGTACCAGGGCGCGACCGTTCCGGTGAACTTCTCCCCCGAGCTGCTGGAGCGCTTGCAGGCGCTGGGGCAGAGCGAGGGCGCGACGCTGTACATGGTGGTGCTGTCTGCCTTCCAGGTGCTGCTGTCGAAGTACGGCGGCAGCGAGGACATCGTCGTGGGCAGCCCCAACGCCGGACGCACGGGACGGCAGCTGGAGGAGCTGATCGGCTTCTTCGTCAACACGCTGGTGCTGCGGACCGACCTCTCGGGAGATCCGAGCTTCCGCGAAACCCTGCGGCGAGTCCGGGAGGTGACGCTGGACGCGTACGAGCACCAGGAGGTGCCCTTCGAGCGCCTGGTGGAGGAGCTGCAACCGAAGCGATCCCTGAGCCACACGCCGCTCTTCCAGGTGGTGTTCACGCTGCAGAACACCGAGGGTCGGGGAGGCGCTCTCCCGGGGCTGACGCTGAGGGGAGCCGCAGGGGAGTACGCGAGCGCCAAGTTCGATCTCTCCCTCACGCTCACGGCGACCGCCCAGGGGCTGCGTGGTGGGCTGAACTACAGCACCGAGCTCTTCGAACGCGGCACGATCGAGCGGATGGTGCGGCACCTGGAGCGGGTGCTGGAGCAGGTGGCGGCGGACGCGGGCGTGCGGCTCTCGCAGCTGGATCTGCTCGGGGATGCGGAGCGCGCCCGCCTGCTCGCGCTGGGCGAAGGCGCTGCGCCCGAGTTCCCCCGCGCCACAGTGGACGCGCTCTTCGCGCAGGCCGCCGCGGGCGCGCCGGAGGCGGTGGCGCTGGCGTGGGACGGCGGGCGGATGACGTACGCGGAGCTGGACGACCGCGCCAACCGTCTTGCCCACCACCTGCGCCGCGCCGGCGTGGCCGCGGGCACGCGCGTGGGCGTGTGCCTGGAGCGCGGACCGGAGATGATCGTCGCCACGCTGGCGGCGCTCAAGGCGGGCGGCGCGTACGTGCCGCTGGACCCGGCGTATCCCGCGGAGCGGCTGGCCTTCATGCTGGCCGACACCGCGGTGCCGGTGCTGGTGACGGAGTCGCGGCTGGCGGAGCGCCTGCCGCCCCACGCCGCGCGCACCGTCCGGGTGGACGCGGACGCGGCGGCGATCGCGGCGGAGCCGGCGGATGCGCCGGTGGCGGGGACGGACCCGGAAGCGGTGGCGTACGTGATGTACACCTCCGGCTCCACCGGACGGCCCAAGGGCGTCGAGGTGCCGCACCGGGCCATCGTGCGCCTGGTGCGCGGACAGGACTTCGTCTCCATCGACCCCTCCGACGTCTTCCTGCAGCTCGCGCCCGCCGCGTTCGACGCGGCCACGCTGGAGCTGTGGGGGCCGCTGCTGAACGGTGCGCGCCTCGCCATCCATCCCGCCGAACAGCCCTCCGTGGAGAGCATCGGGCGGGCACTGGCGGAGCACTGCGTCACCGTGCTCTGGCTGACGGCGGGCCTCTTCCACCTGGTGGTGGAGGAGCGGATCCAGGTCCTGCGCGGCGTGCGGCAGCTGGTGGCCGGCGGCGACGTCCTTTCCGTCCCCCACGTGCGCCGCGTGCTGGCGGAGCTGCCGCAGACGGCGCTCATCAACGGCTACGGGCCCACGGAGAACACCACCTTTACCTGCTGCCACCGCATCGGCGCGACGGAGGACGGTGGGAGCATCCCCATCGGCCGGCCGATCGCGAACACGTACGTGCGCGTGCTGGACGCGGGGATGCAGCCGGTGCCGGCCGGCGTGGCCGGCGAGCTGTACGCGGGCGGCGCGGGGCTGGCGCTGGGCTACCTGAACCAGCCGGAGCTGACGGCGGACACGTTCGTGGCCGACCCGTATCTTTCCGGTGCGCGGCTCTACCGCACCGGCGACCGGGTGCGCTGGCTTGCGGACGGGACGGTCGAGTTCCTGGGCCGCATGGACACGCAGGTCAAGATCCGCGGCTTCCGCGTGGAGCCGGGCGAGGTAGAGGCCGTGCTGCGCGCCTGGCCCGGCGTGCGCGAGGCCGCCGTCGTGGTCCGCGAGGACACGGCGGGGGACCGGCGGCTGGTGGCGTACGTGGCCGGCGAGGTGGCGGCGGATGAGGTGCGCGAGCACCTGCGGGGACGGCTCCCGGAGCACATGGTGCCCTCGGCGTTCGTGGTGCTGGAGGCGCTGCCGCTGACCGCGAACGGCAAGCTGGATCGCAAGGCGCTGCCGGCGCCGGAGTACGCGTCCTCGGCGGAGCGGTACGTGGCGCCGCGGACGCCGGTGGAGGAGGTGCTCGCCGGCATCTGGGCCGAGGTG
>DATING010001126.1:0-5203 GCA_035474555.1 Longimicrobium sp.
GAGATGGCTTTTCTCTGGTTTCCTGTAGAATCGTTGGACTAAACTGCTTCAAGCTAGTTCGAACGGGCGTCTGCTAGGTTTGCGCAGGCGCCTCTTCTATCCGACGTAGCACACACCTTCCGCTCTGGTGTATATTCTCGCAGCGCAAACGTTCCCTGCCTTCGGGGCAGAAAAATAGCGAATCGGGAGACTCACGGATGCCGCAGGACGCTCGCACGGAAACGGTGGTGATCATCGGCTCGGGGCCGGCCGCGTGGACGGCCGCGGTGTACGCCGCACGCGCCAACCTGGACCCGCTGGTCATCGAGGGCGAGCCCTCGCGCGACATGATCCCCGGCGGCCAGCTCATGTACACCACCGACATCGAGAACTTCCCCGGCTTTCCGGAAGGGGTCGACGGGCAGGACCTGATGCGGCGGATGAAGGAGCAGGCCGAGCGCTTCAACACGCGCACCATGATGGAGAACGTGGTCTCGGTGGACTTCACCACGTATCCCCTTGTGCTGAACACCTCGTACAGCGGCGAAGTCCGGGCCAAGAGCGTGATCGTGGCCACGGGCGCGCGGGCCAACTGGCTGGGGCTGGACAACGAGATCCGGCTGGCGCAGCACGGCGGCGGTGTGAGCGCGTGCGCGGTGTGCGACGGCGCCCTGCCCGCGTTCCGCAACAAGCGGCTGGCCGTCGTCGGCGGGGGCGACACGGCAATGGAGGAGGCCAACTACCTCACCAAGTTCGCCGACGAGGTGGTGATCATCCACCGCCGCGACGAGTTCCGCGCCAGCCGCATCATGGTGGAGCGCGTGCTGTCCAACCCCAAGGTGCGCGTGGAGTGGAACTCGCAGGTGACGGAGGTGATCGGCGAGGACTTCATCACCGCCCTGCGGCTCAAGGACACCGTGACGGGCGAGGAGCGGGAGCTGGAGGTGGGCGGGCTTTTCGTGGCCATTGGGCATACACCCAACACGGCGTTCCTGGGCGATTCCGTGCAGCTCACCCCGCACGGCTACATCGTGGCGCCGCACCCCTGGCGCACGGCCACGACCGTGGACGGCGTGTTCGCCGCGGGCGACGTGATGGACGACTACTACCGCCAGGCCATCACCGCTGCGGGCACCGGCTGCATGGCGGCGCTGGAGGCGGAGCGGTGGATGGCGCACCACGGCGTCGCCGAGGCCGAGTCGCCCGTGCTGGAGACGGCGGAAAGCTCCATCGGGCATCCGGAAGCGCAGATGGCGTGAGGGAGAACTGAAGTGCCAAGTTCCTAGTGCAAAGTGCCAAGTACCCACTTCCGGGTACTTGGCACTTGTCGCTTGGCACTTGGTACTGCCGTTCTTACGAGCTCCGTCCTGGGCGGCGGCCGGCCATGGCGGCGTCCACGCTGGCGGGGCCGGCGCCGTTGCCGGCGAAGTACAGCCAGACGAGCGCGTACAGCAGCGCCAGCTCACCGCCGTTCTGCACGGGCAGGCCGCCCTGCGGCATGTGGGCGATGAAGTACGCCGAGATCATGAGCAGGCACAGGATCGCCGCCACCGGCCGCGTCGCCAGGCCGATCACGATCAGCAATCCGCCGAACAGCTCCAGCACGCCGGCGAGCCCCATCTGCCCCATCAGCTCCACCTTCGCCCCCTTGCCGTCCACCCCGCCCAGCGCGCCGAACAGCTTCTGCGCGCCGTGCTGCATGAACAGCAGCCCCGCGCCAATGCGCAGGATCGCGTGCGTGGGCCCCGCCAGCCGCGCCAGCCCGCCGAACGGCCCCGCCGGTGCGCCCGTTCTCGTGTAGTCCGCCATCGTTTCTCTCCTCCGGATCTCGCGTTGGAACCCCGACCTGCATCCCTGCGCCGCGGGTTAATGTGTAACCAAGTAAGTTGCGGATCATCCGTTCCGCAAGTGCTCCGTGCAACGACCATCCGTTACACGCGCGGTTCGAGCGCCTGGAATCCATCGTCTTAACAGATGCGCACCGCCGCGCGTCTCTTTCCTGGAAGCGCACGACGGCGGCGGCCGGGCCTTAACAATCCGCCGCCCCGGCACGTCTCCTTCTCAGACGGGCCGCGGAAGGCAGTCCTTCGCGGCATCCAAATCCGAACCGGAGCATCTCGACATGAATTTCGCCAGTCGTTATTTCGTGGCGGCGGCCCTGGCGGCCACGCCCCTTGCCGCCCAAGCGCAGACCACGGCGCCCCCCGCCGCCCAGGGCGAGCAGGCCCGCGACGGGCAGCACGGCGACCGCGAGTTCCGCGGCCGGCGCGGTCCGGGCGGGCCGGGGATGGGCAGCCCCGTGCAGCGCATGATCAGCCAGCGCGAGCGGCTCAAGCTGACGGACGCGCAGGTGCAGCGGCTGGAGGGCATCCAGCGCGACCTGCTGGCCCGCAACGCGCCCCTGCACCAGCAGCTGCAGGCCATCTTTCCCGAGCGTGCCCAGCGCGGCCCGCGTCCGGACGGCGCGGCGCCCCAGGGCGAGCGGCGTGCCCGCCCCGACGGCGCGCAGCGGCGTGGCGACCGCGCGGGACGCCGCGGCGACCGTCCGCAGCCGACGGAGGCGCAGCGCCAGCAGATGCAGCAGCGGCGCGCGCAGGCGGAGCCGGTGATGGTGCAGCTGCGGCAGAACACGGAGGCGGCGCTCACGCAGGCGCGCTCCGTGCTCACGGCGGAGCAGCAGGCCCAGGTGCGCCAGTGGTCGGAGCGCCGGGGGGATCGTCGCGAAGACCGCCGCGACGGCCGCCGCGAGGAGCGGGGCGAGCGCCGGGGCGGTGAGCGCGGCGATCGTCCGCGCGGCACGAGCCAGTCCCGCTGATGGACCGGTCCGCCCGGGTGCCCATCGCGTGGCGCGCCCGGGCGGGCTGACCGGGGATGAGGGGAGAGCGAGTGACGGAGACCGATGCGGCCCTGGTCGCGCGGGCGCGCGGCGGCGACGGCGCGGCGTTCGAGACGCTGGTGCGCAGGCACCTGCGGGCGGCGTACGCCGTGGCCCTGGCCCAGCTGGGCGAGGAGGCCGACGCGCAGGATGCCGTGCAGGACGCCTTCGTCACCGCGCTCAAGCGCATCGAGGACTGCCGCAAGCCGGACCAGTTCGCCAGCTGGCTGCTTTCCATCGTGCGCAACCGCGCCCGCGACCACCGGCGCTACCGCACCGTGCGCGACGCGCTGCCCCTGGACGCGGCGAGCGAGGCGGCGGACCGGCGGGCGGATCCCGGGCGCGACGCGGAGAACGCCGAGCTGCGCCAGGACCTGCTGGGCGCGCTGGACACCCTCACCCCACTACAGCGCGAGGTGATCCTGCTGTACGACGTGGAGGGGTGGAGCCACAAGGAGATCGGCGGCAAGCTGGGGATCTCCGACGGCTCGGCGCGCGTGCACCTGTTCAACGCGCGGCGGGCGCTGCGTGACAAGCTGACGGAACGACATCGGGAGGTACAGTGAACATCGAAGACGGCTTCCGCGACCTGGCGCCGCTCGATCCCACGCGGGACGCCGAGCGCTGGGAGCGCATGGTGGCGGGGATCACGGCGGCGGCGGCGCCGGAGCTGGCCCGCCGGGCACGCCTGCCCGCGCCGGGGATGATGATGCTGCTGGCGGACTGGGTGCGGCCCACCGTGTCCGCGGCGGCCCTGATGGCGGCCGCGGCGGGCGCCTTTCTGGCCGCGCGGCCGGACACGGCGGCGGCGGAGCCCACGAGCCTGGCGTCGGAGCTGGGATACTCCAGCACCGTCGCCACCTGGGCCGACGCGGAGAGCGCGCCGTCCGTGGAGGAGATGATGGGCCTGGAAGGAGGGGCGCCATGAGCGGCGAGAACGGCGGCCGCGCGCGGCGGATGCAGCTGGTCGTCGTGCTCACCCTGCTGGCGGTGTTCGTGGCCGGCGGATTGGTGGGCGCGGCCGTGGAGCGCGGCCGCGACCATGGGGGCCGCGGCGAAGGCCCGCCCCGCGGAGCCCGGCGCGGGCCGCCGCCCCTGTTCGCCGAGGGCAGCCCCATCGCCCAGCGGCTGAACCTGACGGACGTGCAGCGCGACAGCATCGAGCGCCTGACGGAGCGCGACCGCGTACGGGCGGATTCCGTCTTCCGCGAGACGCGCCGCGGCATGCGGGCACGCTTCGACAGTACGCTGATGGCGGTGGATTCCGTGCTCACGCCCCAGCAACGCGTGGAGTGGCAGAAGATCCGGCAGGAGCTGCGCGCGCGCGAGGGCCGTGGCGGGCGCGGACGCGGAGGTCCGGGACGGCGAGGCGGACCCGATGGCGGGATGCCGCCCGGTGTCTCGCCGCCGGCGGAGCGGGCGCCGGGAACGTGAACGATGAAGGCCGGGGAGCGCAGCACGCGCTCCCCTTTCTGTTGCATCCCGCCAACCCGTCTACCGCCGCGCGTTCGCCAGGACGAACGATTCGTGGATCCGCGTGAAGAGCGGTGCGTACGGAGCCGGGTCGTCGCCCGGAACTCTGAACGCCAGGATGTACACGACGCTGTTCTTGATGGCCAGGTACGCGTCGATCCATCCTTCCTCCCCGTCCGTGTTGTAGCGGCCGCGCAGGTAGGCGGCCCGCTGCCCGCCCAGTGTGCGCATCTCCCGCACCCCGTCCGACAGGTCCATCCCGGCGCCCGTGGCGAACTGGTCGGTGAGCATCCCCATCAGCACCGAGTCGGAGCTGAGGATCATGTCGATGAGCTGTTGGCTGGCCGCTGCGTCGGACCCGGGGAGCGGCTCCTCCTCATCCCCTTCCGCGAGGGACTGGGCCGTGATGATCACGGCCGCGGTGCCGTCCCCGACGATGAGCACGCCGTCTTCCCTGACCGAACCCCAGTCTACCGGCAGCTTTACCTGGTAAGGGATGGGCGTCCCCTCGCTCAGGATCAATGCCTGCCCCGCGGCCGCCGGCGCGGTCCCGAACAGTCCTCCGGCGACGACCAGGGCAAGGATGGAGCGCATGAACGTGTGACTGGTCATGGAAGTGGCGAGATTCGTGAGGGGAGATGGCGAGCGGATGCCCTGGCGAGCAGCCGCACCGCGGAGGTCCGGTCGGGAGGAAGCGCGGTGCCTCGCGCCTCTCCGCAGGAGAAGATACGCGTACCTCGACCGCGGGCATACCCTGATCGCATCGCGATCGGCTGGAGCCCGGCACACGTGCACGAGTAGATCGCAGAGCGACGGCAACGGCGTTTTACGCATAGGTCGCGGAGTAGCGGAGGGCGCGGAGAACAGACGGTTCTC
>DATING010001127.1:0-1917 GCA_035474555.1 Longimicrobium sp.
ATCCCCTACGGGCGCGATGCGGCCAGCACCCGCTCCTACGAGGTCTCGTACCGGCGCATCAAGGTGGCGCTGGGGCTGGGCGGCGCCGTCGTGCTGCTGATGCTGGTGATGGCGGGGTCGTGGTTCTGGCTGGCGGCGCAGGCGGCGCGGGTGCCCGGGCTCACCTCCGAGGTCCGCCAGCTGCGCCGCGACAACGTCCGGGTGGAGGAGCTGGCCCGCACGGTGAACCAGCTGAACGCGGAGTACGCCAAGGTGCGCGCCATGCTGGGCGCCGACTCCACCGCCCTGCCGTCCATCGTGGACAGCACGGCGGCGCCCGCGCGCGACTCGGCCGCGGCGGACTCGTCGGACGACGCGGAGGGCGACCAATCGGCGGCCGCGCCGCGCTCTTCGCTTCCCCGCGGATGGCCGCTGGCGGCGCGGGGATACGTGACCCGCGGGCACCTGGCGCGCATGCGCGGCAGCCACCCGGGCATGGACATCGCGGTGGCCAGCGGTTCACGGATCCTGGCGGCGGGGGGCGGCACCGTGGCCGAGGTGGGCGAGGACAGCGTCTACGGGCGCTACGTGCGCCTGGCCCACCCCGACGGCTACGAGTCGGTGTACGCGCACGCCTCGTCGCTGCTGGTGCGCGCGCGGCAGCGGGTGCCGGCCGGCGGGACCATCGCGCTGAGCGGCAGTACGGGCGTGTCCACGGCGCCGCACCTGCACTTCGAGATCCGCAAGGACGGGCGCCCGGTGGACCCCGGCACCCTGATCCACAACCCGAACTGACGGCGAAGCGATGCTGGGAAGCAAAAAGAGCAGCAACGGCGGCGCGGAGCGCACGGTGCTCGGCCGGGCGGTGGGCGGCGGAGAATCGTCCATGTCCATCATCGGCCCCGGGATGAACATCGTGGGCGATCTGGTGACGGATGGCACCGTGCGCGTGGAGGGCCGCATCGAGGGCACCGTGCGCGCCGGCAAGTCCGTCGTCATCGGCAAGGCGGGCGAGGTGGTGGGCGACGTGCTCACGCAGGACGCCATCATCGGCGGCATCGTGCGGGGCACGGTGGTGGCCGAGAGCCGGCTGGAGATGCAGTCCACCTGCGACATCGAGGGGCAGATCCGCGCCCGCTCCGCGCACCTGGTGCTGGAGGAGGGCGCGCGCTTCACGGGGCAGATCCAGATGCTGGACGGCACTGAGGCGCTGGCCCTTCCCGCCCCGCCGCGCGGGGAGAACTCCACAGAAGCGTAGAGTTTATCCACACCTGATGCAAACCAGTACAAAGACAGCCAAGCCGTTGCGGGTAAACGGCTTGGCTGTTTTCCACAGCATGAGCGTGCTGTTTTCCACCCGGGTTATCCACACGTTTGTGGATACCTTCGCAACTGGATGAAAACCGTGGACTTTCGCACCCTGGTCACCTACCTGGACGGCTATCTCCGCGTGGCGGAGCTGCCCGACTACCCCACCGCGCTCAACGGCCTGCAGGTGGATTCCGGGCGCGCGGAGGTGCGGCGGATCGCGGTGGCGGTGGATGCCGCGCAGCACACCATCGACGCGGCCATGCGCAACGGCGCCGACCTGCTGATCGTGCACCACGGGCTGTTCTGGGACGGCAACCGCACAGTCACGGGGCGGCGCTACCGGCGGCTCAAGGCGCTGTTCGACGCGGACCTGCCCCTGTACTCCGCGCACCTGCCCCTGGACGTGCACCCGGAGGTGGGCAACAACGCCGTGCTGGCGCGCGAGCTGGGGGTGCAGCTGCGCGGCACCTTCGCCGAGTACAAGGGAATGCCGGTGGGTGTGTGGGGCGAGCTGGAGATCCGCCGCGAGGCCCTGTGCGCGCGGCTGGACGCGCTGCTGGGTGGCCGGGTGAAGCTGGTGCCCGGCGGCCCCGAGCAGATCCGCACGGTCGCCGTGATCACGGGCGG
>DATING010001128.1:0-3733 GCA_035474555.1 Longimicrobium sp.
CAGGCCGCGCACCGGGGGCGCGTCCGCATCCCCCGAGGTGAACTCCACGCGCCCCTGCACGCGCAGCCAGCGCACGGAGCCGTCCGGGTGCACCACGCGGTACTCGGTGGAAACGGGTGCGCGGCGGGCGGGGTCGATGGCCGCGCCGATCTCGCCCGCGAGGCGGTCGAGGTCGTCCGGGTGGATGCGGGCCAGGAACGCGTCCGTGGTCGCCACGGCGGGGAGCGCGTACAGCGCCCGGGCCAGCGGGTCCATGAAGAAGTCGCCCGTGGCCAGGTCGTTCTCCCAGATGCCCAGCGCCGCCGCGTCCAGCGTCAGGCGCACGCGCTCGTCCCCCTCCCGCAGCGCCTGTTCCGCGCGCCGGCGCTCGTCCGGGTCCGCATGCCCGCGGGCTTCCAGGTGCCGCACCTGCGCCTCCAGCGCACGGACGCGCGCCCGCAGCGCCTCGCGGTCCGGCGAGTCGTCGTTCGGCGGCACGGCTTCGGGGCTGCGTGCGGGCTCCACCATCCTCGTCCTCCAGCAGCGTGGCGCGTTCTCCCCGGCCCGCGGGGTCGGACGGAACTCTGAGACGGGGCAGGGCCCCCCGCCAGTTGCGTTCCGCCGTCGCCACGGCGAAGGAAATCCCCTGCGGCCGGGCGTCACATCCGCTGCCGTCGGCTCGCTCCCCCATGCGTCCGGGCCACGCGCGCATTGACCCCGGCCGCGGTGCCGGACTACTGTGCGTGCGGCCGCGGCCCGACGTTCCCGGCCGCGGGCTTTCCCGCGCGCATCCGCCCCTCGCGCGCATCCGCCCCTCGCGCGCATCCGCCACCGCGACGTCACGCCGGCAGAACGGCGTCGCCGCGCGGGCTCCATCCCACCCCGGACATCCCATCCTTCATGAGGCACACGATGCGCCCATCGATGCTCGCCGCGGCCTGCCTGCTGCTCGTCGCGCCCCCCGCACGCGCGCAGACCGCCGCGCCGGACCTGATCCTTACCGGCGGCAAGGTCTTCACGGCGGATTCCGCGCGTCCGTGGGCGGAGGCCGTCGCCATCCGCGGCGACCGCATCGTGGCGGTGGGGAGCGCGGCGGAGGTGGGCCGGCTGGCGGGCGCCGGAACGCGGACGGTCGCGCTGGAGGGGCGCGTGGTGGTCCCCGGCTTCAACGATGCGCACGACCACGTGGGCGGCGGGGAGTACGGGGCGCGGTTCCTGGCGGACCCCTCGCCCATGCCGGACCCGCCGTTCGCGCAGGTGCTGGATTCCATTCGCGTGCTCGCGGCCCGCACCCCGCCGGGGACGTGGCTGCACACGGACGTCGGCATGCGCATCCTGCAGGACACCGCCGCGCGCCGGGCCGCGCTGGACCAGGCGGCGCCCCATCACCCGGTGCTGCTGTGGGCCTGGACGGGCCACGGCGGGGTGGTGAACACGGCGGCGCTGCGCGGATTCGGGATCGCCGACGACGCCCGCGACCCCGCCGGCGGCTGGTACGAGCGCGACGGAGCGGGACGGCTGACGGGCGCCTTGCACGAGTACGCGGAGTGGGCGATGCTCCGCAGGCTGCACTCCGGGCTCCCGGACAGCGTGGTGGTGGCGTCGCTGCGTGGCTACGCCGCCCGCGCGGCGGGGATGGGCATCACCTCCGTGCAGGCGATGAACGGCTACTTCGAGCCCGCCAAGACCGTGCGGGTGCTGCGCGAGGCGCGTCTTCCCATCCGCTTTCGCGCCATCCCCTTTCCGATGACCAGCGCATCCGGCCGCAGCACGGCGGAGTGGCGCGGCGTGGAGCGGAACCCCGCGCCCGGCTCCGTCATCTCCGGGACCAAGTGGATCATCGATGCCACGCCCATCGACCGGAACGCGTTCATGCGCCGGCCGTACGCGGACCAGCCGGGGTGGTACGGACGGATGAACTTTCCGGTGGATACCCTTCGCGCCATGCTGGCCGAGGCGCTCGCGACCCGCGAGCAGCTGATGCTGCACGTGGCTGGCGACGCCTCGCTGCGCGCCGTGTTCAGCGCCATGCAGGCGCTGGCGCCGGACAGCGTGTGGCGTGCGCACCGGCTGCGCATCGAGCACGGCGACTGGCTGGGCGGCGAGATGATCCCCGTGGCCCGGCGGCTCGGCATCGTGCTGGTGCAGAACCCCACGCACCTGGCGCTGGACCCCGGCATGCTGCGGCAGCGCTTCGGCGAGGTGCCGGCGGACTTCCAGCCGCTGCGCTCCGTGCTGGAGGCCGGCGTTCCGCTGGCGTTCGGATCGGACGGGCCCAACAACCCGTTCCTGAACCTGATGCTGGCCGTGATCCATCCCACGCACCCGGACGAGGCGCTGACGATGGAGCAGGCCGTGACCGCCTACACCCGCGGCTCCGCCTACGCCGAGTTCGCGGAGGGGGAGAAGGGCACGCTCGCGCCGGGGATGCTGGCGGACCTGGCCGTGCTGTCGCAGGACATCTTCACCGTGCCGCCCCCCGCGCTCCCCGGCACCACCAGCGTGCTCACGCTCGTCGGCGGCGCCGTGGTGCACGACACGCTCACGCCGCCGGGGCGCTGAGCGCGGGCGGATCAGCTGGCATCGACACGAGAGCCCCGGCGCCACACTGCGCCGGGGCTCTCTGCGTACCGCGAGGTCGCGGGGGAATTCCCAAGGCGGCCGTCCCTCTCTTAACACGAGCGCAGATGATGACCGGACTGCGCTGGCCAGAGAGACCTCAACTCCCTTATCCAACTATGACTTACAACGGCCACAGTATGTCAATCGCCCCCTCCCTCTCGGCGGTTCTTCTGCTCTTGGTGAGTGCCCTGGCCCCAAACATCGGATCAGCCCAAACCAACGGCTTACCAGCTTCGAGATGGCAGAGAATCTCCTTCGGTGAAACTGTGTCCGTCTGGGTCGATTCGCGAACCGCCCACTTTGATAAGACGCCAGGAGTGCTCCGAGTCTGGACGGAGTGGCGCTACGTCAGGGTACAGGAGAGAGAGGGGACACGTTTCGATGTGATGGCCGCGCAATGGGATGTCGATTGCTACTCGCGGAAATACAGATCCTTGCAAGGGCAGTTACGACTAGAGCGCGAAAGCGTGAGCACATTCGAAACGCCATCGTACCAACGTGAATGGACCGAGCCGATCCCTGGAACTGTGGGGGAAAGCGTCGTTGATGGCGTGTGTTTTTGGGCAGGTTTCGACGCTTGACGATTCTGCGCCAATCGGAAGAACACCAGATATGGGATGGTAATCTTCTCAATCTTTGGCGCGCTAGCGCCGGGGTTCTCGATACCGTGTTGCAGGGGCGCTGCGAATCGTCGGCTTGTCTGTCCCTCTCTTACCACGAGCGCACGACATCATCGGATGCGCTGACCGGAGAGACCTCCAGCGCCTTTAGCTCATGCTGATCTGCAACCGCTGCAGCACCTCGATTCCGAACGGAGCCCGCTTCTGCCCGGCATGCGGCGATCCCGTTACGGCGGGCGACGCACCCGGGAAGCACGTCGCGCCGTCCATGGAGAGCGTGAAGCTCGTTTGTCCCCACTGCGGGGACGAGGCACTCTACTCGATCCCGTCGCACGGCGTAGGCGAACTGACGTGCGTTGCCTGCGGAGATGAGTTCCACACCCGCGTCGTCCGCATCCGCTCCAAGCGGTCCGTCGGGAACAAGCAGATGGGCACCCGCTCGTTCACCGTCCGCGTCGAGGACCTGAACGGGCGTGACGACCTGGTGGAGTTCGTCCGTGAACCGAACGAGG
>DATING010001129.1:0-1851 GCA_035474555.1 Longimicrobium sp.
AGACACCGGTCCCAGACAAATGCGCACTCGATCCCTGCTCTTCTCGATCCTCCTTCTGCTCTGCGGAGCGGCGCTGCCGCTGGGCGCGCAGACGGGGACCTTGCAGGTGTCGCTCACGATCGTGGAGCCCGCGCAGGCCACCGTGGAGCCGACGGCCACGGTGCGGCGCGCGGCGGACGGGCAGGTGCAGGTCGAGACCAACGTGCAGCTGCGCGGCGCCGTTGCCTGGTCGCTCTCGCGCACGGCCGTCCGCCCCGCGGCATGGACCGCCGCCGAGCCCGCCGTCGCCGACGCGTGCGGCACGTGGTCCGGCAGCGCGGCGCCCGCGGAGACCGGCGCGCCGCGCTTTGGGCAGCGGCTCACGGCCAGCGCAAAGTGCGAGGTGAACGCGGGCAGCACCGGGCAGTCGCCGCTCGTCATCGTGCTGGCGGCCAATTAGATCCGACACTCACATCCAACAGGGCACAACCATGATCAGCGGACGCATCCTCATCGTCAGCGACCGGCGCGAAGTCGTCGCGGAGCTGGAGCCCATCATCCGCGCCGGCGACCACCTGGCCAGCGTGGTGCCGGACGGCGAAGAAGCCATGCAGATGCTGGACGACGGCATGGTGCCCGACGTGGTGATCAGCGACCTGGGATGCGAGCGGTCGTTCGACGGCATCAGCTACGTGCAGCGCTTTCGCCAGCTCAACCGCACGGGTGCGCACCTGGTGGTCACGGAGCCGGGCGCGCCGTTCACCCGCGGGGGCACGGGCGGGCAGCAGGAGCGCTTCGCCGTGCTGCCGCGCCCGTTTCGCGCCGACGACGTGCGGCAGACGCTGGAGTCGGCCGTGAGCCGCGTGGAGGAGGATTTCCGCACGCTGCGGGCGGAGGTGTGGCGGTCGATGGACCGTCTGCGGCGCGAAGTGGCGGATGCGCGGGGCGAGATGGTGCAGGCGCTTGCGCTGACGATCGCCGCCCGCGACCGCTACATGCAGGGCCACTGCGAGCGCGTGGCGGAGGGGTGCCGCAAGGTGGCGCTCGCGCTGAACCTGAACGAGGACGATACGCGGCTGCTGGAGCAGGCGGCGCGGCTGCACGAGATCGGCAAGATCTCGGTGCCCGTGGAGCTGCTGCAAAAGACGGATCCGCTCACGCCCGACGAGCTGGACCGCATCCGCAGCCACCCGCGCGTGGGCGCCGACATCGTCCGCGGCGTGTCGAGCCTGCGCCGCCTGGCCCCGCTCATCGAGTTCCACATGGTGGACCACTGTGAGCTGGCGGGCGACGTGTCGCCCATCACGCCGGAGTTCCTGCTGGTCGGCATTCTGCGCGTGGTGGATGCGTGGGACGCGATGAACAGCGACCGCTCCTACCGCTCCGCCATGCCGCGCGCCTATTGGGAGCCGCTCCTGCGCGCCGGCGCCGGCACCCGCTTCCACCCCCAGGCCGTCGCGGCGCTGATGCGCGTGGTGCCGGAGTGAACGGCAAGTGCGAAAGTGCGAGAGTGCGAGAGTGCGAAAGTGCGAAAGTGCGGGAGTAGGATGAAGATGCGTGGATGGTTCGGCTCGGGGCTAGCGAGCGCGGCCGGCATCGTGGGCGGATAGCCGCACCCGGCGCGTGAGTCCCCGGCAAGGTGGAGGCAGCGGACGAGCGTAGGCGCGGAGAGGCGCGGATGTCGGACGACGCGGTCGAGGGTAGGCGGCGGAGGGAATCGACGGAGCCCGGGCGGAGGAGTGAGCGGAGCCCGAGAGGAGAGGCGGCTGGGCCCCAGCGGAGGAGTGAGCGGAGCCCGAGCGGAGAAGCGGCGGGGCCCCAGCGGAGGAGTGAGCGGAGCCCGAGCGGAGAAGCGGCGGGGCCCCAGCGGAG
>DATING010001130.1:0-7718 GCA_035474555.1 Longimicrobium sp.
GGCATACTGGCGGCCGGTGTGGTAGCGGTGCATCCCCACCAGCGGCTTGTCCACCTCGTCCTCGCACACGCCGGAGACGAAGTACAGCAGCGAGTGCGGGTAGATCTTCTTGAGCACCCGCAGCGCCGGCAGCTTCTGGAAGATGGAGTCCGGGAGCAGGTAGTCCGCCCGTTCCAGCTCGTCGCTCATGCCGAACGAGCGGAAGTGCGCGATGCGGTCCCCGTGCGCGTGGACGGTCTCGGCGAACGCGTCAAAGCCGCACGCGCCCGCCAGGAAGATGACCTCGAACTTCAGCCCGGGGGGGAGCAGCGCGTCGGCCCTGGCGAGCAGGTGGTTGATGTACACCGCCCCGGTGCTGTGCCCCACCAGGACCACGCGGCGCCCCTCCTCGGGCTTCCAGCGCGCGGCCAGCCCCTGTACGAACGCCGTGCCGCCCCGGTCCGGCCCCTCCTCGAAGGCGTTGGCCACGTCGCCCTTCATCTCGCCCCACACGCGCTGCGCGGCGGCGGACAGGTACACGCCGCGAAGGATCTCTTCCACCACCGTGGCGTACAGCCCGTGGTCGCGCTGGCGGACGAAGCGCCACAGCACCTTGGCCAGCACCCGCGCCACGCGCGCCAGGAACGCCGGCGGCAGCACGAACCCGCGCGCGCCCAGCTCCGGGTCCATGTCGGCGCGCATCTCGGCCAGCAGCTCGGGCTCCATCAGCGTGGGCACCGGCGCGCCGGCCGCGGCCGGGCCCCGGTCGCCCTGCGCGCCGGGGGCCACCAGCGCCTGCACCTGCGGCACCAGGATGCTGTCCTGCTGCAGCTCCTCGTACAGCTGGTCGCGCTCCGCGGGGTGCAGGCTCTGGTCGTCGGGGGGGAGCTGCAGGGCGTCCAGCGCCGCGGGGTCCACGTCGTCCATGGGCACCCGCTGGTCCGCCGCCTCGATCTCGGCGCGCACCTGCATCTCCGAGGGCAGATCCAGCTGGTCGCCGCGGGCGCCGGCGTCCACCTCCTGCGTCACCTTGGCCCGGGCAAAGCGCAGCACGTGGGTCAGCAGGCGCTGAAAGACAGGCTCTTCCCAGATGCTCGGCAGGTTGTTCTGCAGCACGTCGAAGAGCCCCGCGCGCCAGACGAAGAAGAGCGGATACGCGCCCGCTTCCTGGTAGACCGGGAGCATCTTGTCGGCCACGTCGAACCCGCCGTCCTCGTTCACGAGCCCGCCATGGAAGTGAACCACGAGCGGCGTCGTCGGCGGCGTGCTGAAGTAGTTGTCCAGCAGTGCGTCCAGCTGTGCCTGGCTGCTGCCGCCATGAAAACGGCCGTGGTCCAGCAGCAGGTGGTGGTTGCGATCGAACCTCATGAGCGCGCCTGATCAAGGGAGTGGATGGTAAGGAGTCCGCACGATTCAGATGTTGTCCGCAGCCGTCCGTGTCAAGTCTCCAGGGGCGGCTCCGCCCCGCACGGGTCATCCGGACCGGTGGATACCGACCCTCGCGTCGGCCCGCGTCGTCCCGGGTGCTCCCGCTCCCCGCAAGTCCCCTCCGTCCCTCCGTCAGCGCGTCACACCGACGACAGGACCTCCGCGGCCTCGGCGTCCGTGACCTCGTGCAGGCGGGCGATGTACACGCCCAGGCGCTCGCTCACCTCGCGCAGCGCGGCGGCGGCCCCCTCGATCTCCGCCAGCGTGTCCGCCTGCTCGCGCGCCGCCTCGGCCACCGCGCTGGCACCCTCGCCGTTGCGGTCCGCGATCTCACTCACGGCCGCGAACTCGTCGCGCAGGCCGGCAATGCGCGCCTGCTGGTCGCCCGCGCGGTCCGCGATGCGCGTGGTGAGCTCCTCCGCGCCCGCGGAGGCCGCCACGATGCGGTCCACCGACTCCAGCGCCGCGCGCGACAGGTCGCCCACGCCCTGCAGCCGGCCCGCGCCCTGCTCCATCCGCTGCAGCGCCGCGCCCATCTGCCCCCGCACGGCATCCACCATGTCGCGCGCCCGCACGGCCGCCCGCCCGCTGTCGTCCGCCAGCTTGCGCACCTCGTCCGCCACCACGGCGAACCCCCGCCCGTGCTCGCCCGCGCGCGCCGCCTCGATGGCCGCGTTCAGCGCCAGCAGGTTGGTCTGGTCCGCCAGCGAGCGGATCGTCTCCACCACCCCCGCGATCTGCCCCGACGCGCGTGACAGCTCGCCCAGGGCCCGCGCCTCCCCGTCCACGAAGTCGCGCAGGTCCACCAGCCGCTGGATGGCCTCCACGATGGCGCCGCGGTTCTCCGCCGCCAGCCGCCGCGCGTCGCGGCTGGCGCCCGCCGTCTGCCCGGCGTCCGCGGACATCTGCGCGGCGGAGGCCGTCAGTTCCTCCGTCACCCCCAGCCCCACGGCCGTGCGCCGCCCCTGGTCCGCGATGCGCTGGCGGATCTCCGCCGCGTGCGACGCCACGCCCTGCCCGCTGGCCCGCAGCGAGCTCAGCCGCTCCCCCAGCCGGCGCAGCTGCACGTCGATCTCCCGCGCGCTCCCCGTCATCGGCCGGACGAGCCCGTCCAGCTGCAGCGCCAGGGCCAGCTGCCGGGCAAAGCGCTCCACCAGCCGCGTCTCCGGGTCGCGGTACACCCCCGCCCGGTGGTGGCCGATCTCCAGCAGCCCCAGCGCGTTGCGTCCGTACTCCAGGGGCACCAGCACCAGCGACCGCGCCGGGCCGATGCCGCGGGTGCGCGGGTCCGCCTGCGCGTCGTCCAGCACCAGCGGCCGCCCGGAATCGAACGTGGACACGCGCAACGGGTGATAGGCATCCAGCGCATCGTCCGGCGCCACGGGGGGATGGATCATCACCAGCTCCCCGTGCCGGATGCAGTACACGTGCAGCCACGTCCACTCGACCAGCCGCCCCGCCAGCTGCTCGATGCGCACCATGGATTCCGCCAGCGGCATCCCCGCCGTGATCACGGCCTCCATCGCCGCCACCTTGCGCAGCTCCTCGCTGGCGATGGCCTCCGTCAGCAGCGCGCGCGCCAGCATCCCGGGGAGCGCGATAAAGGCCAGGATGGCGATCCACGCGCCCCCGCCGCCGATGAACGCCAGCGCCGCCGCCGTGCAGACGGCCGCCAGGGCCCCCAGCGCCGCGGCCACCACCTCGTAGCGCACGAGCACCATCCGCTCGTTCGCCGTCAGCTTGCCGCGGAAGATGAGGGAGAAGTAGAAGAGCAGCCGGGAGGCCGCGAAGTAGCTCAGGAAGTACGCCGGGAGCACCGGCAGCCCCGCCACGGAAAAGACGGGCGCCCCGCCGTCCGCCGCAGAAAGTTCCGCCACGGATGCCGCCAGGTGGTATCCCCCGATCCCCGCCAGGGCCGCCAGCGCCTCGCGCCCCGCGTTCACCCCCGCGGCAAAGGACGGCTTGCCGCGGACGGCATCGCCCGCGAAGGTGCCGGCCCACGCCGCCAGGAGCGCCGCCCCGGGTTGCCCCAGCAGCGTCAGCGCGCCCACGGGCACCACCGTCATGGTCACGTAGGCGAACTTGGAGAGGGGCACGGCGCCCATCCGCAGCCCCGCCACGGCCACGGCGCCCACCAGCGCCGCAATCCATCCGCTCCCCCGGGGGGCGTCCGCCGCCAGGTACAGCACCACGCCGAGCGCGCCCGCGGCCAGGAGGACGCGGGCGTACAACCGCAACAGCCGGACGGCCGCCGGGGAAAGCGGCTTGTCGTCGCTCACGCCTGCCGCGCGCCCTCGACGGCCCGCCGCAGCGAGCGCACGAACGCGCGGCCGGCCTCCACCCCCTCCGCCCGCAGCGTCTCCACCAGCGCGCTCCCCACCACCACCCCGTCCGCCACCCGCGCCACCGTGGCCGCCTGCTCCGGCGTGCTGATGCCGAAGCCCACGGCCACCGGCACCGGCGTCATCGCCCGCACCTCCGCCACCTCCGCCGCCAGCCCCTCCGCCAGCTCCTGCCGCGCGCCCGTGACCCCCGTCCGCGACACGTAGTACAGGAACCCGCGCGCCGCCTGGGCAATGACCCGCACCCGCTCCGGCCGCGTGGTCGGGGCGATCAGGCGGATCAGCTCCAGCGGCGACGCGTTGATGCGACCCTCCAGCGCCGCATCGGCCCCCACGGGAAGGTCCGTCAGCAGCAGCCCCTGCGCGCCGGCGTCCACGGCATCGGCCAGGAAGCGGTCCATCCCGTGGCGCAGCAGCGGATTCAGATAGGTGAAGAGGACGACCGGCGTCGAGCGGACGGCGCGGAAGTTCGCCAGGGCGTCCAGCGTCCAGCGCAGGTCCACCCCCTGCTCGATGGCCTCGAACGACGAGCGCTGGATGGTGGGCCCGTCCGCCAGCGGATCGCTGAAGGGCACGCCCAGCTCGATGACGTCCGCCCCGTCGTCGGCGAGGCCCGTGAGAATCTCGGCGGTGTCCCCCGGCCGCGGGTGCCCGGCGGTGACGTAGGGGATGAGGGCCGCCCGGTGTTCGCCGCGGGCCGCGGCAAAGGCGCCGGACAGGGATAGGTCAGACGAAATAGTCGCCGACATGGATGCCGTACCGCTCCGGGTCCGTGGTCTTGATGATGGTGCGCCGCGGCTTGCCCGTGGCGGGGTCGATCTCGGCGAGGTCCAGGGTCAGCGGCGGCTCCACGCGCACGCCCATGGAGTCGTAGATCACCTGCACGATGGGCTGGTGCATGGCGTCCGGCTGCGGGTTGCGCGCCGTGACCACCGCCAGCTCGAAGGTGTCCAGGATGACGGCGCTCCCCACGGGGTAGATGCCCGTCATGCTGATGAACGCCTTGACCAGCAGGGGGTCGAAGCCGCGGCCGGGGTTGTCGCGCATCTCCTTGAGCACGCGGTCCGGCGGCCAGGGCTGCGCCTGGTAGCTGCGCTTGGTGGTGGCCGCGTCGAAGCCGTCCGCCACCGCCACGATGCGGCCGTACAGGGTGGGATCGCGCGGGCGCGCGCTCACCGGGTACCCCGTCTGGTCGATCTTCATGTGGTGCTCGTACGCCATGAGCATGGCGCGCAGGGGCAGCTCCGCCAGCCCGCGCATGTCGAACATGCTCAGCAGCCCCTCGGCCGGGTGCTCCTTGAGGACCTCGAACTCCTCCGCCGTGAGCGGGCCGGCCTTGTTGATGAGGTCCAGCGGCATGCGCACCTTGCCCACGTCGTGCAGCAGGGCGCCCAATCCCAGCTCGTACAGCTGGTGCTTGTTGAGCCCCAGCTTCTTGCCCAGCGCGACGGAGAAGATGCAGACGTTCACGGAGTGCGTGAACGTGTACTCGTCGTAGTCCCGCAGCGTCGTCAATCCGACGATCGACGTCTCGTTCGTGAGCACCTGGTCCACGATGGACTGCACGGCGCGCTTCACGGGTCGCAGGCTCACCCCCCGCCCCATCCGCAGCCCGCCCATCACCTCCCGCGCCACGGCGACGGTCTGCGCATAGGCGCGCTTGGCCATCCGCCGCGCCTCGTCGTCGCGCAGGTCCGGCTCGCTCTCGCGGTCCGGGCCCACGGAGAGATGGAGGACGGCCGTGCGCCCCAGCCGCTCCAGGAACGCGCCGAAGCGGTCTTCCGGGTCCGGCTCCGCGTTCACGAGGGCCAGGAGCGCCGTCCACTCGGCCACCGTCACGCCCCGGAACACCTCCAGCTCGCCGATGCCGTGGCGGGCCAGGGCGCGCCCCACGGTGCCGTAGGTGGCGTAGCTCGCCAGGTCGATGCGCAGCCGCAGGTCGTTGACGAAGAAGAAGTCGCCCACGAAGCGCACCGTGATCTGCGACTCGGCGGCCAGCAGCTCCTGCGTCACGGAGTCCAGCTCCGACAGGCCGTTGACGACCGTCTGGTTCTCCAGGGGATACAGCTGCAGGGCGCGGAGCGCGGACGCCACGGCGAACAGCAGCTCGCGGCCCCGGCGCTGCAGGCCGCGGTCGTCCGCCGTCAGCAGGCCGGGGTGCGCGCGCTCGCCGTGGGCGAGGGGGGTCTCGGTGCTCATGTCTTGAGGGAGCGCAGGGCCCGGCCCACGGCGCTGCGCACCACGGGGTCGGGATCGGCCGCGGCGGCGGCGAGCGCCTTTTCCGCGGCGGGCAGGCGCACGCGGCCCAGCCCCAGGGCCGCGCAGGCGCGCATCTCGCCGCTCTCGCGCCGGCCCAGCCAGCTCTTGCCGTTCAGCATGCGGTCCAGCACCCCCACGGCATCGCCGGCGGCCAGCTGCCCGTACGCCTCGAAAAAGGCGATGCGCTCCGTGAGGTCCGCGTCGCGCAGCCGGCGCGAGTCCAGCGCCGCCTCCAGCCGCGCCTTGGCCGGGCTCCAGCGCAGGACCGCCAGCGCGCGGGCGGCCGCCACGCGCACTTCACGGTCCTCGTCCTCCAGCGCCCCCTCCAGCGCGCCGGACGCCACGGGCGACCGCAGCTCCTGCAGCGCCTCCACCGCGGCGACGCGCAGCCGCGCCTCCGGGCGGGTGAGCAGCCGCGACACCTCCGGCCCCGCCTCCGTCACCCGAAGCCGGCCCACGAGGCGCGCGGCGCCGGCCGCGATGGCCGCGTCCGGGTCCTGGGCCAGGCCGCGCAGGACGGCGGGGTTGGGCGCGGCCAGCCGCTCCGCCGCGTTCATCAGCGCCGCGCGGGCCGCCTCGGAGCCGCTGGCCTCGCCCGCGCGCAGCAGGGGGCCCAGCGACTCGGGGGGAAAGTACGCCAGCAGGGCGCCCAGGTGCTCGCGGGACAGCCCCTCCCCGGCCTCTTCCACGATGCGCGCCAGCTCGTTCACCGTCTCCGGCTGCGCCAGCTGGTCGAACAGGGCGCGCAGGGCCCGGAAGACGCCGGGGGGCAGCTTGCGGCCGCCCGTGGCGATCCCCACCAGCTCGCCCAGCATGTACGCCGCCGTCTGCAGCCGTCCCGCGCCCAGCAGCGTGGGGAGCACGTCGGCGGCGATGGAGACCACCTGCGCCTGCCGCTCCGGCGTCCCGTCCTCCAGCCGGTCGAAGAGCGCGTTCAGCACGTCGATCCACAGGTCGCGGCGCATCTCGCGCTGCACCTCGGCCTCCAGCCGGCGCATCTCCACCTCGTCCAGGAAGTAGAGCGCCTCGCGGAAGTCCTCCGTGGTGACGGACTGCGCCGGGGCCGGATCCTCCCGGGGGGCCGCCGACGCCTGCTGCTGCTGCGCCGCCTCCGACTGCTCGGGGAGCTTGACCCCCTCCGAGACGGGCTCCACGTACCGGTAGCGAAAGTGGCCCCAGTCGTGGTCCCACAGCAGGGTGAGCAGGTCCTCCTCGTCCAGCTTGAGGCGGTGGATGCGGGCCAGGATGGCCAGGAACGCATCCAGGTCCTCGTCCTCGAAGCCGGGCATGAAGCTCAGCTCGCGGACGCCGTCCTTGTAGAGGAGGAACGCCAGGTTGTCGCGCTCCTCGCCCGTGTAGACGGCCGCGCCCTCCCACAGGATCTCGCGCTCCTCCACCTGCACGTTCAGGTACGGCATGCGGTCCCACAGGGCCCCCAGCCGCTCGCGCAGCGTCTCCACGAACTTGTCCAGCGACGGGGAGTTGCCCTCGTACAGCAGGTGCGTCCGCAGGGCGCGCGAAAAACCGCGCACCACCTCCTGCACCCCGGCGCGTGCCGCGGCGTCGCCGCCGGGGGTGCCGGCGTCGGAATCCAGGAGAAGGGGCGCGGTCTGGGTCATCCGGTCGGGAGCGGAGCGGGATTGCCGGTGGGGCGCGGTTCAGCCGGCGCGGGTCATGTCGGCCACCTGGGCCACGTCCTTGTCGCCGCGG
>DATING010001131.1:0-5127 GCA_035474555.1 Longimicrobium sp.
TTGGCGCCGACCGAAGGATCTACTCTCCCGTGCCCGACAGCCGCCATCCGGCCGGAAAACTCACCGCGCGGGCGGGTCCCCGCTCCGGGGTGACCAGATTCTTCGGTCAGCGCCATCACGTCACGGGAGGGATCGAGCCTGCGCCTTCCTCAGAACGACAGCGCGGTCGGGGGAAAGGCATCCCGGTACAGGCTTGCGTGCACCGGGGCATCCGTCATGACGCGCGGAGTAGATCCTTCGGTCGCGCCCGGCGTTTTTGCACGTTCAGGGTTCCGGCGGGCGCTCCCTCAGGAAAACAAGTGGCGTGACGTCACCCCGCGCGGCGAAAGGAGAGGGCGAGGACGATGGGGAGGCCGGCATCGGCGTGGTAGCGGTCCATGCGGCCGGCGGCCTGGTAGAACGGGCGCAGCTCGGGGCCCACGCCGCCCTCGCGCCGGCACTGCGGCTCCAGCCCGGCCGCCTTTGCCGCGCGCAGGTGGTGCGCGGGGAGGTGGACGTGGTGCTCCACGTGGTGCAGCCGCCCGCCCGCGTCGCGGAACGAGCGGGTGTGGCCGGCGCGCGCCGCCTCCGGGTGAAAGTCCGTCACCACCACGATCCCGCCCGGCCGGCAGACGCGCGCCAGCTCGCCGTAGACCTCGGTGAGCGACGGGATGTGGCCGACCACCAGCCGGCACCAGACCACGTCGAACGCACCGCCCGCGAACGGCAGCGCGCGGACGTCCGCGGCGGCCAGCGCGGGCTGCACGCCGCTGGCGGTGCGTCCGGTGGCCAGCATCTCCCACGTGAGGTCGGCGCCGGCCACGCGCTCGGCGTCCGGCACCTGGCGCAGGCGGCGGCCCGTGCCGCATCCCGCATCCAGCAGCCGCTTTCCCACGAGCGGCGGCGTGAGCGCGGCGACCAGCCGGTCATCCACGAAGCTGACGGCCGTCTCGCCCTCGTACACGGGCGCCCACAGGCGGTAGGCCTCGCGCGGCGGCAGCGTCTGCGCGGGCTTGGCCGGCGCGACCGCGAGTGACGGCGGGGGAGCGACCTTCATCGGCCACCTCCGGGGTGAGAAGACGGCGCGATCCAGCGCGGGCGAATTCGTGCACAGCGGCCGGCCCCCAGCCGCGCCCCCACCCGCTCGTTCCTCGCGACCTCCCCCAAAAACCCCTGGGGGAGGTTGAACCGCAGACCCAGCACCCCCGCGTGGCACTGTCCCGTGCCGGAGAGTCCGCGCAGGCGGACTTCGTGTCGTTGTTGCGGCGAATTCATTCGCTCTGTCTCGGACTTCGTCACGTGCCGGGGTGCCCGAATCGGCCCTGTCTCGAATCCGCACCTCATGCCGCCGCCCGTCCCGCCAGCGCGGACGGCTCGGGCTGCACGGACGTCGCGGACCCTGCCGGCTCCGCGGGGACGGGCGTGGGCGGGCGCAGGTGGCCATACGCCTGCGTGTCGTCCGGGCGGACCTGCGCCAGGCGGCGGACCGTGCGCAGCAGCGCGGGATTCTCAAAGTCGCCACGCTCCCAGCGGCGCCGCGCCAGGATCCGCCCCAGCGCCTTGCCCCAGCCGCGCGTCCGGGTGTCGTGCAGCGAGGGGAAGCGGCTCTCCATCACCATCCGGAAATCCTCCACGCGCGCGCGCAACCCGCGGTCCATCCACGGCACGCGCGGGTCCTCGTGCGTCATCCACTGCACCCACTGCGGCTCCGTCCACTCCTCCAGCGTCTCCGGCGTGCCGGCCAGCGCATCCACGTCGCCGTACGTGCCGCGGCGCTGCGGGGTGGGCGTGTAGTAGTAGGTGATCAGCTCCATCGCGGGGTTGATCCCCTTCAACCGGCGGATGAACTGCAGCGTCGTCTCGATCTCCGCCGCCGGGTCGTCCGGGCCACCCAGCACGAAGCTGAACTCGGGGATGATGCCGTGCTCGCGCGTCTTGGCGGCCAGCTCCATCGTTTGCGCGATGGTCAGTGTCTTGTTCATCTTCTTGAGCACCTCGTCCGAGCCAGACTCGGCGCCGTAGAAGACCATCGTGAGGCCGGAGCGCTTGAGCATCCGCCACGTGTCGTCGCTGAAGCGCAGCATCAGGTCGATGCGGGCCTCGCACCACCAGCGCAGCCCCAGCGGCGTCACGCGCTCGGCGAACTCGCGCGCGTGCTCCTCGCGCAGAAAGAAGTTGTTGTCGTAGAAGTGCACGCTGTCCATCCCGTGATGCTTCACGAGATACGACAGGTGCTCCACCGTCCGCGCCGCCGCGCCCTGCTTCTCCCGGCTGCCGAAGACGGCGATCACCCCGCAGAACTTGCAGCCGAACGGGCAGCCGATGGACGCCTGGTACACGCCGCTGCGCCGCCCCAAAAAGGTGGGATGGAGATAGTCGTCCACCGGGATGCGGTGATACGGCGGCGCGGGGAGCTCGTCCGGGCCCAGCCAGGGGCGCTCGGGGTTGATGCGCTGCCGGCCGTCCGCGTCGCGCCAAGCCAGGCCGGAGACGGACTTTGGATCGCGCTCGCCATCCATCACCTCCAGCAGCTCGCGGAAGGCGTGCTCGCCCTGGCCGCGCACCACCCAGTCCACGTACGGCGCGTTGAGCACGGGCGTGGGATACAGGCTGCCGAAGTTGCCGCCCCACACGGTCTGCACCTCGGGAAAGCGCGCCTTCACCGCCTTCGTCAGCGGCACGGCGCTCACCAGCTGCGGGCCGGGCATGACGGTGAACGCGACGATGCGCACGGGATCCGCCGTGCCGCGCCGCCGCTCCACGTGCGCGGCGATCTCCGCCAGCGGGTCCACGGACGGGCGGTTGCCGTCGATGATCTCCCACGCCACGCCCTCCGGCAGCGCGGCGCCGACGGACATGAGCGAGAGGGGAAAGCGCCGGTTCTTGGGACGCGTGGCGCGCGGGTTTACGAACAGGATCATGGGACCGTGGACTCCCAGAGGTCGAAGCGCGACGGCGGGCGCCGGCGCTTGAGATACGCGATGAGCGGACGGGCTTCGTAGGCCAGCGGATACCGCACGCGGTGCCGGCGCCAGCGCAGGCCCAGCGGCGCGGACGCATCCGCCAATCCGTCCGGCGTAAGGAACTCGATGAAGGGGAGTGCCGTGAGCGCGTCCGCACGGCCGCCGAAGCGCGCGGCGGCGTGGCGGTGCTTCTCGGCGACCATGGCCTGGCCGTCGCGCGCGCGGCGGTAGAACGGCGAGTCCAGGATGACGATCCGCCCGCCGCGGCGGACCACGCGCGCCGCCTCGCGCAGGGTGGCATCCAGGTCGAACGCGTAGTGCAGCGCGGCGTTGAAGACGACGACGTCCTGCGATCCATCCGCCAGCGGCAGGTCGTCGAAGCTGGCGGCCACCCGGCCGAACGGGCGCGGCAGGTGCGCATCGTACCCCGCCGCCGCGCCGAGGCCATCTACCGCGTCGTCGCGCATGTCCACGGCCGTCGCGTGGTGGCCGAGCAGCGTGGCGCGATAGCACAACCAGCCGTTCCCCGCGCCGAGATCGAGGATGCGCAGCGGGCGCCCGGCTTCACGGGCCATGGGCGCCAGCACGCGCGCGGCGAACGCGTCGTAGGTGCGCGAGCGGATCTGCCACTGCGGCGCCTGCGGACCAGTGGTGAGATACGGGAGCGCGAGCAGTTCCGCCGTGCCGCCCGCGCCGCGCCCCTCCGCCGCGCGGTGGGCGCCGTACTCCGCGCGAAAGCGGGCGCGCGCGTCGGCGGATGCGGCCGCGGCGCTCACCCGCCCTCCGTGGATGGCACCGGCGCGTCCGTGCGCACCAGGTGATACAGGACGTGGTCGCCCAGCAACGCGAGCGGCGCCTCGACAATCCGGTCGATCATCTCCAGCGCGCGGACGATGCGGGGAAAGCGCGAGATCATCGGCTCCGCCGCGCTGGGCGGGACGAAGACGCCGATGCCGCGCGTCCGCTCCAGGCGGAACCAGGGCGCGAACGCCGTCCGCACGTCCGCCGGGCGATGGTAGCGCACGGTGAACGCGCGCCCGCCCAGCCGCGCGTCCACGTCGCCGCGGGCCAGCCGCCGGAACGCCGCGCGCGGCCGGCCGCGCAGCGTCTCCACCACGACCTCCCCCGGCGGCAGCGGGCCGAAGAGCACCAGCAGCGCGGGCGCGCCCGGCCGCAGCATCCGCGCGAGGCCGCGCGCCGCCGGCCGCAGGTCCGTCACGCAGTTGAGCGCCGCGAAGTTGCTGAATGCGCCGTCGAACATCGCCGCGCCGGCGGCCTCACGATCCACCGCGAGCGTCTCCATCGCCTCCGCCGCGCAGACTTCGGCGGAGGCGGGCACGGCGCGGCCGGCCAGCTTGCGGCGCGCGACCTCGATCATCGCGGGGGACGCATCCGTCAGCAGCACGGAGCGGCCGGCATCCGCCAGGAACGCGGCGTCCTCGCCCGTCCCGCCGCCCAGCTCCAGCACGCGCGCGCCGGGCGGGAACGCGGCGAGCAGCCGCCGGCGGACGGCGCGGCGCTGGGCCGCCACGCTGCGCCACGCGCCGAACCGCTCGTCGAAGCGCGGCGCGACGGTGTCGAACGCGGCGGCGGCCGCCGGCAACGCGGGGGCCGCAGACTCCAGCGCCACGCCGGGGGCAATGTCCATCGTGCTCACGCGGCGGCTCCCGCGAGATCCGACTCGCTCGCATCCAGATCGGCCTCATCCGCCATCGACACTGCCGCATCGAGCACATCCGCATCGACCACGTTTGCTTCGACGGCGTCCACCGCGACGTGCGCAGCGGCTTCGGCGGCGAGCGCGGCCCAGCGCAGGTCCAGTGCGGCGCGATCCGCGTCCGGGCGGGCCTCCTGGTGCAGCACGTCGCGCAGCTGCTTGTAGAACGCCGTGCTGAACGTGCCGTGAAAGAGCATCGCCAAGTCGTCCGTGTCCGACCAGTTCTGCTTGGCGCCCATCTGCGCCTGCACCGCCGCGTGGAATTTGGTCCCCGGCAGCGGATACGAGACGCTGACGCCGATGTCGTCCGGCCGCTCCTCGCGAATCAGGTCGCGCGTCATCAGCACGTCGTCCCATCCCTCGCCCAGGTAGCCCAGCTGGATGAACCAGCAGGCGCGGATGCCGTGCGATTTGAGCGTCCGCGTAGCGCTGCGGGCCGCCTCCACGGTCGTGCCCTTGTCCATTGCA
>DATING010001132.1:0-4228 GCA_035474555.1 Longimicrobium sp.
GCGCGGTGAGCCCCACGCCCACCCACAGGCCCCACACGGAGAAGGTGATGATGTAGAAGTAGTCCCGCTCGCGGACCTCCGAGCTGTCCCACCCCTTCTGCTGGGCCTGCATGTACCCGTGCTTGAAGTTCATGTAGATCACGAGGCCCACCGACAGCGTAAAGAACAGCACGGCCACGTACCAGAAGCTCTTGCGGTCCCGGCGAAAGTGCTCCGTGGCGCCCCACGCGCCCAGCATGAAGAAGAGGAGCGTGAGCGGCGCCCGGGCGGCGCCGAAATAGCCGTCCGTGCCGCTCAGCGAGCGCGACCACTGCCAGTCGAAGTACTGAAAGAAGTTCGCCATCTGGCGGGGGAACGACGCCATGCGCTGCGACTTCCAGTCGGGCTTCTGGTACTGCTCGCGGCGCAGGGCGGCGCCCAGGTCCGGGCAGTCGCCGTCCATCTTGCCCATCGTCACCACGGCCGTGAACGAGCTCATGGCGCTGGCGCACTTGGGCGCGGCCTCGTTGATGACCGGGTTCTGGTTGGCGCGGATGGGCAGGTACAGCTGCACGCACAGCCCCAGCACGGCCACGCCCGCCATCCACGGATACAGCTTCCAGTTGGCCAGCGCCGCCGGCTTCACCAGCAGCAGAAAGACGAGCAGGGCGGGCGCGGCCAGGAACGCCATCAGGTGGTTGCCCACCGACAGCGCCAGGATGAAGATCACCAGCAGGATGGCGTTGTCGTCGTGCCAGCGGCGGTTCTTTTGCCCGCGGTGCTCCTCCACCTGGTCGCGCCACAAAAAGGCGAGCCACGACATGAGGGCGATGGTGAACAGCGTGACCGTGTACACCTTTTCGTTCACGTTGCTCTGGTTCCACACCGTGAACGCCGTCCCCGACACCCACACCGCCGCGAACGCGCCCACGCGGCGCACCGTCTCGCTGGGGGTAAAGAAGGCGAGGATGCGGTGCACCAGCAGGAACCAGAAGAACGCCGCCCCGGCGCTCATGAAGGCGCTGAACAGGTTGATGCGCACGGCCACGGGCAGCCCAAGCGGCGACAGCAGCAGCTCCCACGCGCGGGCCAGCAGCACGAACAGCGGGTTCCCGGGCGGATGCGGGATGCCCAGGATGTGCGCCGTGGCGATGTACTCGCTGGTGTCCCAGAACGCCGTGGTGGGCGCCAGGGTCAGGGCGTACAGCGCGAACAGCGCCACGGCGGCCCCGGCGGCCCACCGGTAGGGCGGGCTGTGGTGGGCGACGTCGACAATGGGCTCCGCGCGCGCGGGGGAAACCCGCGCGCTCTGGGCGGCTTGGCTCATGAAACCACTCGGCCGTGAGGTCTGTTTGTGGGGGCGTGCACTTCGGGCAAAACTCATCGAAAGTAAGGGGTAGGCGGGGGGTTGTCGATGGCGCCGCTAAAAGGCAGTGCGAAAGTGCGAGAGTGCGAGAGTGCGAGAGTGCGAAAGTGGCCTCTCGCCGGGCCCGGATCATCGGCCCAGGGATGGGATGCCGCAGGGGGAGAGGATGTTGGGAGGGGGCGGATCGAGGGCGGGAGAGCAAGATGGGAGCGGAGACTGGGAGCAGCCGCGGAAAAGACGGGAGCGAATGAATTCGCGCCTACAACGTCACGCTGTCCGCCTCCGCGGACACGGCGCGGGCGAGATCCGGCGGGTGGAGGCAGCCCCGGGATGCGCACGGGGTTATCCCCCTCTCCCGTACAGGGCAGGCAATCGAGGGTGCAGAGAGGTGGTGTACGGGAGAGGGGGCCGGGGGGTGAGGGCCCGACGCGGTGAGGGCGGACCGGACGGACGGTGCGCGAGCGATCCGCGAAGGCTAATCCGCCGCGTCCTGGTCCGCGATCCGGGGGCTCGGTGTCGACCCCGCCGCAGACGCTGCCTCGCCCAGCGGCAGGGTGAGCGTGAAGACGCTTCCCTGCCCCGGCGTGCTGCGGGCCGTCAGGTCGCCGCGCATGGCGCGGGCAAGGTCGCGGCTGATGGCCAGCCCCAGCCCCGTGCCCTCCGTGGCCCGCGTGAGCGCCGGGTCCACCTGCACGAACGGCTCGAACACGGCCTCCAGCTTGTCCGGCGGAATCCCCCGCCCCGTATCCGCCACGTGGATGCGCGCCCAGCGGCCATCCGCCTCCCACGCCATCTCCACGCGCCCGCCCGGCTCCGTGAACTTGATGGCGTTGGTCAGCAGGTTGAGCACCACCTGCTCCAGCCGCTCGCGGTCCGCCCGCACGGTGGCCGTCCCGTCCCCCCGGCGGTAGCGGTACAGGAGCCCGCGCGCGCGGATCTGCGGCTCCACCAGCGCCTCCACGGCGGCCAGGGTCGCGTCCAGGGGCACGTCCTGCACCACGTACCGCACCTGCCCCGCCTCGATCTTGGCGAAGTTCAGCACGTCGTTGATCAGCCCCAGCAGGTGCGTCTGGTTGCGGTGGATCTTGCCCAGCGCCTCGCGCTGCGATTCGCTCACGGGGCCGTGGATCCCCATCTCCAGCAGCTGCGTGTAGCCGGCGATGGCGTTCAGCGGGGTGCGCAGCTCGTGGCTCATGGTGGCCAGGAAGGAGCTCTTGGCGGCGTTGGCCTCGTCCGCCGCCTCGCGGGCCTGCTCGGCGTCGCGGGTGCGCTCCGCCAGGTCCTCGTAGGCGGCCTGCAGCTCGTCGTGCGCCATCTCCATCTCCGCCTGCGCCTCTTCCAGCTCGCCCGTCTGCTGCTCCAGCTGCGCGCGCGCCTCTTCCGTCTCGCTGAACAATCGCGCGTTGTCGATGGCCACGGCGGCACGGCGGGCCAGCTCCTCGGCCAGCGCCCGGTCGGACTCGTCGTACGCGCGGCCGCTCTCGGCGTACACCAGCGACAGCGCGCCCAGCACGTGCCCCCGGGCGGTCAACGGCACGCACACGTACGAGCGCAGCCCCAGCTCGCGGATCAGCCGCAGGTGCTCGTCGTCCTGCGCGTTGGCGGAGAGCAGCTCCTCGGGGATGTGGGGCACCAGCTCCGGCTGCCCCGTGCGGACGACGTTCGCCAGGCCGTACGGCGCGTCCCGGCGGGTGGGCCAGCGGGCCTCGATCTCCTCCACCAGCCGGATCTTTTCCGGGTCCGTGTGCTTGACGGCCAGCCGCCGCAGCTCGCCGTCTTCCGTGACCACGTCCACGGCGCACCAGTCCGCCAGCACGGGCACGGCCAGCTCCGCCACGGCCCGCAGCGTCTGCTCGTAGTCCAGCGACGAGGCCAGCACGCGGCTGGCATCCGCCACGAAGTCGCGCCCTTCCTGCACCCGGCGGGGCTCCGTGACGTCCGTCGTGGCGCCCACCCACTCGCGGACGCGGCCGTCCTCTTCCAGCACGGGGACGGCCCGCACGCTCACCCGCCGCCACGCGCCGTCGCCGCGGCGCAGGCGGAACTCCGTCTCGAACGTGCGCTTCTCCTGCACCGACCCGCCCCACGCCGTGCCCACGCGGTCGCGGTCGTCCGGGTGCACGGCCTCCAGCCATCCCCAGCCGCGGTAGCGCTCGGGCGGCAGCCCCGTGTACGCGGCCAGGTCCGGCTGCGCGTCGCCGATCTCGCCGCCGGGGGTGGCCGTCCACACCACCTGCGCGGAGGCGGCCACCAGCGAGCGAAAGCGGGCCTCGCTGCGGCGCACGGCCTCCGTCTCCGCGTCTCGGGCGCGGATCCGCCGGTCCACCAGCGCGCTCAGCAGGGTGATGCCCAGCAGCACCAGCGTGCCCACGATCACGCCGGCGGCCAGCCCCTCCGTCCGCAGCACGTGGTCCTGCGGCACGCGCACGACACCGGGGACCAGGTGGAAGCGCGCGGCGGCCATGGCCGTGTAGTGCATCCCCGCGATGCCCGCGGCCATCACGGCCGCCGCGCCCAGCTTGAGGCGCCGGCCGCGGGGCGAATCGTCGGCGCGGGTGCGGATGAGGAGGCCCAGCGCGGCGGCGGCGGCGGCCACGGCCACCACGATGGACAGGGCCACCAGCCGCGGATCGTAGCCGATGCGGCCGGGGATGCGCATGGCCGCCATCCCCACGTAGTGCATCCCCGCGACGGCGGCGCCCAGCAGCAGCCCGGCGCCGGCGAGGGCCGTGCGCGACAGGCCGGGCCATCCGGCCACCCACAGGGCCAGCGCCGAGGCACCGACGGCCACGCCCATGGACGCGAGCCAGAGGGGGACGTCGTAGGTGATGGCGACGGGGAGGCGGTGGGCCAGCATCCCCACGAAGTGCATGCTCCAGATGC
>DATING010001133.1:0-4011 GCA_035474555.1 Longimicrobium sp.
AGTTCCGCGGCGGGTTCTGCGGCAGCATCAGCCGGAACGTGGTGCCCACGCCCACGGTGGAGCTCACGTCCAGCGTGCCGCCCAGCACGGCCGCCAGCCGCCGTGCGATGGGCAGCCCCAGGCCGGTGCCGTCCGCCGGGCCGGCCAGGTTGTCGCCGCGGCCCAGCTGCACGAACTCGTCCCAGATGCGCGACTGGTCCTCGTCCGCGATGCCGGGGCCGCCATCCGTCACCTCCACCACCACGCCGCCGCTGCGCCCCTGCCCCAGGTGCACCCACACGGGCGACCCCGCGCCGAACTTGATGGCGTTGGAAAGCAGGTTCATCAGGATCTGCCGCAGCCGGCGCGGGTCCGTCGTGATGGCGGGGAGCACGTCCGTCTGCACCAGGTGCAGCTCCGTGCGCGCGCTCTCCGTGAGGGGGCGCAGCGTGTCGAACAGGTCGCGGACGAGTTCGGGGAGCCGCACCTCCTCCGCCTGCAGGTCCGCCCGGCCGCTCTCCAGCCGCGAGATGTCCAGCACGTCGTTCACCAGCTCGCGCAGGTGGCGGGCGGCGCGCTGCGACCGCTCCACCGCCAGCTCCTGCTTCTCGTTCAGCGGGCCCCAGACCTCCGCCAGCAGCAGGTCGTTGTAGCCCATCACGGCGTTGATGGGGGTGCGCAGCTCGTGGCTCATGGCCGCGTAGAAGCGGTTGCGCGCGCTCAGGGCGATCTGCAGCTCGCGGCTGCGGCGCTCCAGCTGCTGGTTGGTGCCCAGGAGCTGCTCCTGCCCCGCGTGCAGCTCCTCCGTCATGGCCAGCAGCTCTTCGTTCTGCGCCTCCATCTCCTCGTTCTGCCCCTGAAGGGCACGCGAGAGCCGCTCGTTCTCGCTGAACTCGCGCTCCAGCTCGTCCAGGGCGCGGGAAAGGCGGGCCTTTTCCTTGGCCAGCTGCCGCTGCGTGTTGGCCTGCTCGCTGTTTACGGCCGCCAGCTCCTCGTACAGCCGGTCGAAGCGCGGGTCGCGGGGCAACTCCACCAGCCACAGCCGCGCCCCCTCGTCGTCCCACACCGGGTAGAAGGAGTGCGGCTCCAGGGTGTCGCGCCCCTCCAGCATGAGCTCCCACGCCGCGCGGCCGGCGGATTCCTCGTCCACGGCGGGGCCGCGGGACAGGATCGTCTCCAGCTTGCGGGCGGACGCGGAATCCAGCACGGCCCCCAGCGGCTGCCCCACGACGCCGCGCTCCAGCGTGCGTTCCAGGCAGCCGTTGCTTTCGGCCACGACGCCGTCGCGGCCCAGCTCCAGGACCATGCCCGGAAAGCCGCGCAGCAGCGGGTGCAGCCCAAGGGCCGTGGGGTTCTTCATGCCGCGAACTTCGTTTTCAGGAGCTCGGCCGCCTCCACCGCGTCCTTCGCGGTCAGGTCGGCGCCCAGCCGTTCCGCCAAATCGGGATCGTCCATGAACGCCCGTCCGCCCACGGCGATCAGGGGCGGCGGTCCCGCGTCCACGTCGCGGATGGCGCGGATGGCCTCGCGCACGCGCCCCACGTGCGGGGCAATGCTGGCGCTGAGCGCCACCACCTGCGGACGCCGTACCCGCACCATCTCCACCAGGTCCTCCACGGGGACGGACGCGCCCAGGAACACCGTGTCCCACCCCTCCATCTCCAGCACGTCGCAGATCATCCGCAGCCCCAGCTCGTGCCGCTCGTTGTCCGCGCAGGCCGCGACCAGGAGGGGGCCGGGCTCGGGCGAGGCCTGGAACAATTCCTGGTACAGCCGCGCCATGGACGCCTGGGTGATGGCCGTGGCCAGGTGCTCGTCCGCCACGGTGATGCGGTTCTCCTGCCACAGCCGGCCGATTTCGCGCATGGCGGGCTGAAACACGTCCAGGTACAGGCCGCGGATCCCCAGCCCCTCCGCCCGCGCCAGCTCGATGATGCCGAACGCCTCGCGCCGGCTGCCGGCCAGGATGGCGTCCAGGTAGCGCGCGCGCACCTCCTCCGCCGTCACGCGGCCTCCCGCGCGCGGTGGAGCGCCTGGAGCCCCGCGTCCATGCAGGCCGCCACGGCGTCCGCCTGGTCCGCGGGCAGGCGCGCGGCCACGTCGGCGCGCATGATCTCCATGGACCGCGCCAGCTCCCCCGTGGGCACCCCGCGCGCCCGCAGCACGCCGTCCGCCCAGGCCGCGTAACGGGCGAACATGTCCGGCGCCTGCAGATCCACGGCGGGGATCAGGTGCTCCAGGTTGTAGCGCATGTCCTGCAGGCACTTTTCCCGGCCCCGGTCGCCGTACTTGTCCTGCAGCCACGGCATCTCGGCGTACAGCAGCCCCGTGACGGAGCGGGCGATGGTCTCCTTGTGCTCCAGCAGCGCCGCCGCGGCGCGCTCGGCGGCGCTCAGCTCCGCCATTCGGGCTCCGCGCGCGAGTCCATCAGCACCTCGAACGCCTCGTGGCGCACCGCGGTGCGGCCCATGATCTCGCCCGGCTCGCGCGCGTGCGACGCGGCGTGCTCGGGGCTGCCCATGTACCGCCGAAAGGCCTCGCGGCTCTCCCACGCGGTCAGGAACGTGTGCGTGGCCGGGCCCGCCTGCGGCCGCATCAGCTGCAGGTACAGGAACCCCGGGAACCCGTCCACCAGGCGGGAGCGCTCGCGAAAGTGGCGCTCCAGGTCCGCCTGGTCTTCTTCCGGAACCGTCAAGTGGGAGATGAACACGAACATCGGCTCCCTTCAGTCATCCGCGGGCAATCCGGCCAAAGAAAGCGCCCGATCGTGCCCGCCGCAAGCATTCATATGTTTCGCCGGGGGCATGCTACCCCGCTCCGCCGGCCTCGGTTCGCCACGAGAACAGCGCCAGCGCGCCCACCACGGGCGCCGCGTCGATCTCGCCGGCCAGCACCCGCCGCCGCGCCTCGTCGCGCGAGATGCAGCAGACGCGCGTGTCCTCGGCGTCGTCCAGCTCCTTTTCCCCCGCCCGCCGCGCGTCGCGGATGACGACGGTGTACAGCCGCGTGGTCTGCCACGAGGGGTTCAGCACCAGGCAGCCGATGCGCTCGGGCTCGCCGCCCGCGTACCCCGTCTCCTCCCGCAGTTCGCGGACGGCCGCCTCTTCCGGCGTCTCGCCGGGGTCGATGATGCCGCTGGGCACCTCCAGCGTCACGCGCTGCACGGGGTGCCGCCACTGCTCCACCATCACCAGGTCGCCCTCCGGCGTAAGGGCGATCACCGTCACCCCGTCCGCCGCCTCGGCAATGTGGAAGGTGTGCTCCGCGCCGTCTTCCGGCGACCGCGCGCGCAGGGCGTGCGCGCGAAAGATCTCGAAGTCCCCCTCCGGCTCCCGGCCCAGCACCTCCCACGGCCGCGGGCGCTGCTCGTTCGACATGAATCCAGTACGAAAGTGCGTGTGCGAAGTACCGCTGTGCCGTGATGATAAGGATCGCCCGGCGGGTCAGACATCCCCGCGGGCGATCGGAATCGCGGCTTCAACGGATACGAGCCCGCCCGCGCGGACCCGCGACGCCTTCCGCAGGGACCGCGCCCTGCCCCGGCACACGACTCGCCAGCGTTGGACAAAGTCTGTGCCAGGTTTGTGCCCGTACGTGCCAAGTGCTTGCACGGCACATCGTTTGCCACTGTACAGACACGTGGGATGAACGCGACCCTGTACTCACAGGAGGTGCTAGATGGCGGATGACGTAGCGGGCAAGGCCACCCACCTGGGCGGCAAGCTCAAGGAAGGGCTCGGCGACTTGCTGGGCGACCGGAACCTCAAGGCCGAGGGCCGGCTGGACCAGGTGGAAGGTGCCGCCGAGCAGGACGCCGCCCGCGCCGAAGAGGCGCTGGCCGAGGCCAACGCCCGCCGCCTGGCGGCCGAGCAGGCCAAGCGCACCCTCTGACGGCGCCACGCGCCGGCTGAAGCGAAAGACGACCGCCCCCGCTCTCGCAGCGGGGGCGGTCGTGTTTTAGGGATAGGTTCTGGTGCCAGGCAGGCTTTCACGGCGCCCGCTTCGCGGGGCCCCTCACCCCCCGGCCCCCGC
>DATING010001134.1:0-5946 GCA_035474555.1 Longimicrobium sp.
CGCCGCCGCTGCGCTTTTCCAGCAGCCCGCGGAGCAGCTCGCGCGCGACGGTGTAGATGGCGCGGTCGCTCTCGATGGGATCGGGGACGGTGCGGCTGGCGGACTTGTCCGTGAAGTCGCCGTAGCGGATGCGGACGGTGACGGTGCGCCCGCGCAGGTTGTCCGCCCGCAGCGACGCGCCCGTATCCACCGCCAGCATCATCAACCGCGTCTCCAGCTCCTCCGGGTCGGCCACGTCCTTGGAGAACGTGCGCTCGTGGCTCACGGACTTCTGAGGGCGGCGGGTGGCCACGCGGCCCGTGTCTTCCCCGCGTGACAGGCGGTACAGCCACTCGGCGCGCGAGTCGCCCAGCCACGAGACCAGCGTGGGCAGGTCCAGGGATGCGATGTCGCGCACCATGACGGCCCCGCGCCGGCGCAGCGACTCCGCCAGCGCCGGCCCCACGCCGGGGATGTCGGCGAGCTCGAAGTGGGCCATGAACTCCGCCTCGCCGCCGGGGGGAACGATGTGCACGCCATAGGGTTTGTTGACGGATGCCGCCATCTTGGCGAGCGTTCGTCCCGTGGCGCCGCCGATGGAGATGCTGATGCCGGTGCGGTCCATCACCGCCTGCTGGATGCGCAGCGCCGTCGCCTCCAGCGATTCGTTGCGGTACAGCATCTCCGTGCCGGTCATGTCCAAAAAGAACTCGTCCACGCTGGCGGCCTCTACCAGCGGCGCGAACTCGTCCAGCACGGCACGCACCTCGTGGTGCTTGCGGGTCACCATCTCGCCCGGGACGGGGACGAAGACGGCGCGGGGGCACAGGCGCACGGCCGTGGCCATGGGCATCCCCGCGTGCACGCCGAATTTTCGCGCCGCGTACGACGCTGACGTCACCACCCCGCGCGCGTCCGCCCGCCCTCCGACGATCACCAGGTCGGAACGCCCCGCGCCCTCGGGGTCCGCCAGCATGGCGCACCGCACGAAGTACGAGTCGCAGTCGGCCAGGAGAATCTGCGGGATGGCCACGGAACGGCAGTGCGAGAGTGCGAGAGTGCGGGAGTGCGAAAGCCGATGCGCGCCTTCCCCGGCACGGGTCTAAACAAGGATAATCCAACGAGTTGCCAAAGGATACGGATACTCTGTGCACTTGATTGGATGCGCGGCGGGAGCCGGTCCGAGCCTGGGGCGGAAGGGAGAGCCAGGACGGTGCGACGGCGGGCAGAGCGAATGAATTCGCCGCAACGACGACACGAAGTCCGCCTGCGCGGACTGTCCGTCACGGGCGAGTGCCACGCCGCGGGCTGCAATCCGCGCACGGGATGGTTTTCTCCCCTTTCCCCTGCGGAGCGGGGGAGAGGGGCCGGGGGAGAGGGGGCTCTCCGCCGGTGCAGGAATCTTCCTCCGATGCACCCGGCCCGCCGATCACCCGCCGTTGCTTGCTGTCCCCTGTACCCTGTCCCCTGTACCCCGCAGTTACATTCCCCAGGCAACCCTCTCGCGCACACCGGCATCACACTCGCTGGACCCGTGAACGGACCATGGACGACTCGACCCTGATACAGAAGGCCCGGCAAGGCGACGGCGGTGCGGTGCGCGAGCTGTATCAGCGCCACGCCGGGCGTGTGTACGCCATCGTCAAGCGCCTGGCCGGCCACGACGAAGCCCTGGCCGAGGACTGGGCGCAGGAGGCGTGGGTGCGTGCCCTGCGCGCGCTCCCCACCTTCCGCGGCGACGCGCGCTTCACCACGTGGCTGCACCGCATCGCGGTGAACAGCGCCCTGCACGGCCGCCGGTCGCGGATGCGCAAGGCGGGGCGGGAGACCGCCATGGACGACGACCGCTTTTCCGTGCGCGCTGTGGCGGAGACGTCGGTGCTCAAGCTCAAGCTGGAGCGCGCCATGGAGCGCCTGCCCGAGGGAATGCGAAAGGTGCTGGTCCTTCACGACGTGGAGGGCTACACGCACGAAGAAATTGGCGCGATGCTGGGCGTGAACCCGGGAACGTGCAAGAGCCAGCTGTTCAAGGCCCGCGCACGCATGCGAAAGCTGCTTTCACCGCAGCCCCTGCCCGAGGATGACCCCGCCGAAGAGGAGATGGCCACATGCAGCATCTAGATCTGGAGACGCTGGCCCGCCTGGTGGACGAGGCGCCCGAGCCGGCGGAGGCCGCGCACCTGCGCGACTGCCTGCCCTGCCGCCGCGAGCTGGCCGAGCTGCGCGAGCAGACGCTGGCGCTCGCGGGGCTGGGCGAGATGGAGCCGCCCGCCGGCGCCTGGGCCGCGCTGGAGGCCCGCCTGGTGGAGGAGAAGCTCGTCCGCGCGCCGGCCCCGGCGGGATCCATGCGCGTGCTGGGGCTGTACCGGCCGCAGGTGCGCATCGCCGCGGGGCTCGCGCTGTTCCTGCTGGGCGGGGCCGCCGGGGCCGCGCTCTGGCGGGACGGCGGCGACGGGCAGGTGGCGATGGACGTGCTCCCCGTGGCCGGCGCCGTGAGCCCGGGTGCCGCGAACCCGGCCGCCGCGCCGCAGGGGCTGGCGGATTCGCGGATGCTGCCCGTCCGCATGCCCGACGCGGCGTCCGCGATCTCCGCGGAGCCGATGGCAAGCGGGGAGCCGATGCAAACCGCGGTGGTCGCGGAGACGCCGGCGAACGCGAACGGCGCACGCCTGGCGATGAACGGCGCCGCGCCGGCGGAGTCTCGCCCCGCGGCCGCGGTGCCGCCACGGCGCACGGCTCCTCGCCGGGCCACCCCCGCCGAGGCGAACCAGGCCGCCCGCGAGCTGGTGCAGGCGCAGGCGGACTACGTGGGCGCGCTGCAGCGGGTGGCCGCCATCGCCGACCCGGCGTCGGGCAACCCGCCCGAGACGCGGCTGGCGGCGCTCGACCAGCTGGTGCAGCTCACGGCGGCGGCGCTGGAGCGGGTGCCGGGCGACCCGGTGGTGAACGGCTACCACTTGGCCGCCGTGGCCGAGCGGGACGCGCTGCGCCGCCAGCTGGACCGTGACGCCACGGCGGAGTGGTTCTGATCCGAATCCGATTTTTCCACTGAAGTTTTACCCGATAGCGACAACGGAGACACGACGATGAAGATCCGCGGGATGTGGCTGCCCCTGCTGGCGGCGCTGGCACTGCCCGGCGCGCTCGGGGCGCAGGAAGACGAGCGCGCCCCCCGGCGGGGGATGATCGGGGTGCAGTTCGAGTCCGAGTCGGGGCGCACGGACGGCGTGCGCGTGATCGAGGTGCGGCCGGGCTCGCCCGCCGCCGCGGCCGGCGTGCGCGAGGGCGACATCGTGCTCCGGGTGAACGGCGGCGAGGCGGCGAGGGGGATGACCGTGCTCCCGTCGAACCTGCAGGCCGGCGACACGGTGCGCCTGCGCCTTCGCCGCGAGGGCGGCGACGAGCGCGAGGTGGTGGTGGTGGCCGCGCCTCGTCCCGTCTCGCGGTTCAGCATGGTGCGCCCGGGCGGCGACAACCTGATCGTCATCAACGGCGACAGCGTGCGCATTCCTCTGCAGGAGCTCACGGGCCGGCTCGACAGCCTGAACACGGTGCTGATGGGCCTGCAGAGCGGCAGCTTTCGCGTGGAGATGGACTCGCTGGTGCGGATGCTCACGGACAGCACGCAGGTGTGGGTGAACCGCATACCAAGCGTGGAGATCGAGGGCGAGATCCTGGAAGCCATGCCCATGGAGGGCGGCCAAGCCTTCTTCATGGAGCTGGGCCGCCGTGCCGTCGCCGGCGCCGAGCTGACGGAGATGAACGAGGGGCTGAGCGCGTACTTCGGCGGGCAGCGCGAGGGTGCGCTGGTGGTCGAGGTGACGCCGGAGTCGCCCGCGGCGCGGGCGGGGCTGCAGTCCGGCGACGTGATCGTGCGGGCCGGCGGCCAGGACGTGGCCGATCCCGCGGACGTGCGCAGCGCGCTGGCCCGCGCCGGCGAGGGACGCGTGGCGCTGGAGGTCGTGCGCCAGGGCCGCCGCCGTGAGCTGTCGCTGGAGTGGACGGGCGGCGTCCGCGTATTTCACAGCGAGGGCCGCGCGCGCGTGCCCGGCGAGCAGCGCCAGGAGATCCGCCAGCGCGTTCGCGTCCGCACGCAGGAGAACTGAAGGGTGTGAGTGCGTGAGTGCGTGAGTGCGTGAGTGAACTGCTCACGCACCGACGAACTCCGATGTGACGAAGCCCGCTCCCAGGTACCGGAGCGGGCTTCTTTGCGTCCACCGTTCAGCGGGATCCGATGCACGACCGTCCAGACAGGGCAGGCTTTTACGGATCGCGATCAGGTGGATCCGTGCACGGCGGCTATCCGCCCCGTACTGGCGCTCCGCGCTTTTTCGAGGAGGCACGATGGTGACGGCGGAGGCGGATGCTGTCCTGGCACATCATCCACCTGATCGGGATCCGTAAGACTGTGCCCGCGCCGGAGACCCGGCTGAACGCCGGGGCCACCCCTGCACCACCGAAGGTCGTGCCCGGGCGGGTCCGTGCACCCCCGCGACCCGATTCGTCGTCCGGCACCTTCGCGTCACGGGCCGGATCGAGCCGGCGCCGACCTCAGAATGACAGCACGGGCGGGGTGAAAAGCTTCTCAGCGCGCACTTCCGCACTTCCGCACTAACGCACTAACGCACTAGCGCACTAACGCACTAACGCACTCACGCACGGGATGTGAAGAAGCCCGCTCCGTGCACCGGAGCGGGCTTCTTCGAAATCCTCGAGCGGCGGCACCTACCGCCGGCTGACGATCGTCGGGGTGCGGGCGAGCAGGCTGGAGAGCGTGCGGCGCTCCGTGCGCCACGCGAGGTCGTAGTCCACCGCGGTCGCTACGGTCTCGTACGCCATGGCGAGCGCGGGGTCCACCGGCTGGCCCTTGCGGCGCACCTCGTAGTGCAGGTGCGGCCCCGTCGCCAGCCCCGTCGCGCCCACGTAGCCGATCACGTCGCCCTGGCGCACGGCCTGGTACGCCTGCACACCGATGCGCGACAGGTGGGCGTAGCGCGTGGCGTAGCCGTTGGGGTGCTGCACCTCCACCATGTTGCCGTACCCGCCGCGCTCCGCCGCGTACGACACGCTGCCGTCCGCCGTGGCACGCACGGGGGTGCCGTGCGTGGCCGCGTAGTCGATGCCCGTGTGCGGCAGCACGCGGCGCAGGATGGGGTGCATGCGGTCCATCTTGAAGCCGCTGGTCACGCGCATCACGTCCAGCGGCCCCTGCCACGGCTTTTCCTCCAGCGTGCTGCCGAAGTCGTCGTAGTAGCCGGGCTGGTCGCCGTGCTCGTAGAAGAAGACCTTGTGCAGCCCGCCCCCCACGGCCGCTTCCGCCGCCAGCACCTGGATGGCGCGCGTGCTGCCGTCCGGCCGCCGCGTGCGCTCGTACGCCACCTTGAGCCGGCCGCCGCTCTGCAGCGCCTTTCCCTCCAGGATGGGGAGGAAGATCTTGTCCAGGTGCCGCCCCACCATCTCGCGCTCCGCCGCGGACAGGTCGCTGGCCACGGTGGCTACCGCCTCGCGAAAGGTGCCGCGCGCGAACCCGCCGATGAGCAGCGTGTCGATGTGCACGGGGACGGCGCGCGCCGCCGGCAGCAGGGCCGGGCGCTCCACGGGGAGCCCCGCCTGCGGGTCCGCCAGGGCGGCGCTCGAGGCCAGCGCCAGCGCGAGCGCCGCGATCACGGCGACGGCCAGCTTGGGCGGATCGTGCCGCCGCGGCGGAGGGGATTGACCAGTCATGGGATGAAAAACCAGGGTCCCGGAAGCGCGGGTCCCGCCGGATGGTCCACGGATGTGTGGGAGAGACAACAAGATATACGATGCCCGCGGTCGCGGACAAGGGTTTCCGCGGCCGCGGGGGCACGAGAGGAGCGCCGGACGGGCCGGTCCGGCGCCTAGTTGGGCTTGCGGAGCCGCCGGTAGCGGTGGTTGGGCTTGATCTCCCGGTTCAGGAAGCCGCCCTTGCTGTCCGCCTCGCGGAAC
>DATING010001135.1:0-3930 GCA_035474555.1 Longimicrobium sp.
GCCACCGTGCACGAGAGCGTAGTTACTACCGCACTCACGCACTGACGCACTCACGCACTTCCTCACCTCACGCACTTCTCTCCAAATCCGCGATCAGCCGCTGGTGGTCTTCCAGGCGCAGCTTGTGGCTGGCGCGGTTCACGATCAGGCGCGCGGACGAGCGGCTGACCTCCTCCACCACCACCAGGCCGTTCTCCGCCAGCGTGCGCCCCGTCTGCACCAGGTCCACGATCCAGTGCGCCAGCCCCAGCAGCGGCGCCAGCTCCACCGAGCCGGAGATGCGGATGAGCTCCACCTGCATCCCCTTGCCCGCGAAGTGGCGGCGGGCACTCTCCACGTACTTGGTCGCGACCCGCGGCATCCCCCCGCCCGGCAGGTGCGGATACGCCGCGCCCGCGGGGGCCGCCACCGCCAGCGCGCACCCGCCGAACCCCAGGTCCAGCGGGCGCAGCACGTCCGGGTCGCCCTCGTCCAGCACGTCGCTGCCCACGACGCCCGCGTCCGCCACGCCGCTCTCCACGTACACCGGCACGTCGCCGCTCTTCACGGGAAGGAACTCGAAGCGGCCGTCGGCACTCGGCAGGATCAGCCGGCGCGAGTCGCGGACGGCGGGGTCCACCTCCGCGCCCACGCGCGCGAAAAGCTCCAGGGCCTCGTCCATCATCCGCCCCTTGGGCAGGGCAATGCGCAGCGGGCGGCTCACGAGGGGTCTCCCAGCAGGTCGGCGAGCGTATCCGTCTCCATGGCGAAGCCCACGGCCGGCCGGTCCAGCCCGTACAGCGCCAGCAGGTCGTCGTAGCGCCCGCCGAACGCCACCGCGCGCCCCGCGCCCGCCACGAACACCTCGAACTGCATCCCCGTGTAGTAGCCCAGCCCGCGGATCTCGCCCAGGTCGTACACCACGTGCGACCGCTCCTCCTCCGTCAGCATGCCGTCGATGGCGCGCAGCCGCTCGATGGCCGCCTCCGCCTCGGGCCCCGACGCCAGCGACCGCGCCCGCAGCAGCACGTCGCCCCGGCCGATGAGCTCGGGGAGCTCCACCAGCGCGCGTGCCACGGCCGCCGGGGCCCCGTAGCGCCGCGCCGCATCCGCCAGCGCCGCGCGGTCCTTGCGGTCGATGGCCGTCCGCAGGGCCTCGGCCTCGTCCGGCTGCAGCCCGGCCAGGAGCGGGCGGACGAAGCGGATGTCGCCCAGGTTGATCTGGAAGTCGCCGATGCGCAGCGCCTTGAGCATCTCGATCGCCAGGCGCAGCACCTCCACGTCCGCGTCCGGACCCGCGCTCCCCAGCAGCTCCGCGCCGGCCTGGAAGGTCTCGCGGGCGTGGCCCACGCCCTCCGGCCGCTGCCGGTACACCTTGCCGGCGTACGACAGGCGCAGGGGCAGCTCCGCGTCGCGCAGGCGCGTGGCGGCCATGCGCGCGATGGCGCTGGTGAAGTCGGCCCGCAGCGCCACCAGCCGCCCGTCGCGGTCCACGAAGCGGATGAGCTCGCTGGCCAGCTTGGTGCCGGCGCGCGTGAACACCTCTTCGTATTCAAAGGTGGGCGGGATCACCTCGTGGTAGCCGCGCGCCTCCGCCAGGTCGAACCAGGCGCCCTGTACGCGCCGCCGGCGCGCCACGTCGGCGGCCAGCAGGTCCTGCGAGCCCGGGGGTACCTGGGCGAGTCGTGTCGTGGACATAGCCGGAAAAGATACCAGCCGGGGCGCGGCGGCGGCAATCCCGGGGGATGCAAAACCCGCGGCAATGGAACACATTGGAAGGATGGCACGGTAGGTGCTACTAGGGCTGGCACGTGAAGGTGAAGTACCGCAGGACTCACCTTGGGAACGGAGAAAGTACCGTGGACATTCTGCTCATCATCGGCATCGTCCTTCTGCTCGTGGCCCTGCTGGGTGTTGGCGGCGTGATCGGCGCACTCGGTGAGATCGCGTGGATCCTGCTGATCATCGCGGTGATCATCATCGCCTGGCGCGTCATCACCGGCCGCCGCCCCGTCTGACCCGGGCGGCAGGTCGGCACGACGGTAGAACGCGAAACGGCGGGCCTCTCGGGGCCCGCCGTTTTGCGTTCGGTGGAGAATCGTCCACGCGGACCTTGTGCCTGCTACGTCCTGCAACCTACACTGCGGGCGCCCTCCCGTTTTCCCTCCCCTTCCCCCCAAGGAGCTCCACACGATGTCCCAGGTCACGTACACGGTCGGTGTGCTGGACGGCACCGCCACGCTGGTCTACAAAGGAACGCTGCAGGTCCAGCTGGACGTCGGCAGCTACCGCTCCACGCCCACGGCGGGACTGCTCTCGCTGCGGGGCTTCGATCCGCTGCTGCTGAGCGGCGGGGGCGGCAGCGGCGGGTGGTGGAGCCTGTCCGGCGACAACGGCAGCCTGACCGTCTCATCGCTCTACGTCTATCCCACCGGCCAGCAGCCCAACCAGGCGCCTCCCTACTTCACCGGCTCCATCGCGCTCACGGCGGCCGGCCAGCAGGAGCAGAAGCTTTTGCTGCTGGGCTACACGGAAGGCAGCGCGGCGCCCGTGGCCAACCTGCTGGGCGCGGACAACGCCCCCGCGGCGGATATGGTCGCGGCGGCCGGCCCGGGCGTGACGGAGTACGCCTGGACGCTGGCGCTGCTGGACGGATCGTTCGCGCGGACGGGCACGGCGGCGTTCACCGGCAGCGGCCGGATGGTGCAGGTCGGCCTCAGCTCGCGGCGATGGAGCGTCACGGGCACGCTCACGGGCGACGGGCTCCCCGCGGGCGGCATCCCCATCCAGGGAGGCGGCGGAGAGGACTTCTGGTACGGCAGAAGCGAGGGCGACCACCCGCAACTGGTGTTCACCGTGGGGACGAGCACCCGCATCCCGGGCGTATCCGACGGCACGCTGACGAGGAACAACGGGACGTCGTTCTTCGTGGGGATCCCCGTGGCGCAGTCCACCATCCCCGTCCCGCACCTCGCCGCCGCCGCCGCCGAGCCGGCCTGACGCCCTTCGGCAGGACGCGGATCACCCCCGGGCGGCGCCTTGCCGTCCGGGGGTGATTTCGTCGATGCCATCCGGCCGATCAGCCGCAGAGACCGCCGTCCTCGCGCAACTGCCGGAGGAAGGCGGGGAGCACGGCTACCGCGCCGCCGCCAGCGCCTCAAACAGCGCGCCGACCTCCGCCGGATCGCGCAGCAGGGAGGTCGCGGCGGACTCCGCGGGGGGCGGATCGGCCACGAGCACGCCCTCGGCGGCGGGGTCCCAGCCGCGCAGGGCGCGGAATGCGTCCTCGTCCGTGCGGTCGTCGCCCAGGTACAGGACGGGCGCCTCCGCCGGCGGCCGCATCTGGTCGAGCAGAAAGAGCACGGCGCGACCCTTGTCCCACTCCACCCGCGGCCGCACCTCCAGCACCATCTTCCCTTCCGTCACCTTCAGCTCCGGGCGGCCGTCCGCCGCCTCCAGCACCATCTCGCGCACCGCCTCCGCGTGGTCGGGCGCCAGGCGGTAGTGGATGCTGAGCGTGAGCCCCTTGTCTTCCAGGAACGCGCCGTCGACCCCCTCCAGGTCCGCCTCGATGCGCGCGGCCACCTCCTGCAGCAGCGGGCGGGCGCCGGCGGCCTCGGGGTGGATGCGATGGAGCCCGGCCCCCTCGATCTCCATCCCGTGGTTGCCCGCGTAGGCGATGTCGGGGATGGCCGCGCGCTCGCGGACGTCCGCCAGCCCGCGCCCGCTCACGACGGCGACGGAGACCCCCTCCATGGCCATCAGCCGCTCCAGCGCGCGGCGGGTGCGCTCCGGCATCCGGGCCATCTCCGGCCGGTCCACGATGGGCGCCAGCGTGCCGTCGAAGTCCAGCAGCAGCACGAGATGGCCCGTGCGCCGCCATCCATCCGCCCAGGCGGATACCCGTTCCAGCGCGTGTTGCATGGTGAGAAGAGTGCCAAGTGACAAGTG
>DATING010001136.1:0-2354 GCA_035474555.1 Longimicrobium sp.
TCCATGGCCTGCGCCACGTCGTGCGTGCTGTACGCCATGGCCTCCAGCGCCGCGCGGGCCAGGTGCGTGCGCCCCGTGCCCCGCGTCAGCCCGACGATGGTGCCGCGCGCGTTCGGCTCCCAGTGCGGCGCGCCCAGCCCCGTGAACGCGGGGACGAAGTACACGCCGTCGTTGGACTGGAGCGAGCGCGCCAGGAACTCCGTCTCGGCCGCGTTCTCCACCAGCCGCAGGGCGTCGCGCAGCCACTGCACGGCCGCCCCGGCGATGAAGATGCTCCCCTCCAGCGCGAACGCCCGCTCCCCGCGCGGCCCGCAGGCGGCCGTCGTCAGCAGGCCGTGGCGCGACTCCACCGGCTGGTCGCCCGTATGGACGAGCAGGAAGGCGCCCGTGCCGTACGTGTTCTTGCCCTCCCCCGGCGACCAGCAACCGTGCCCGTACAGCGCCGCCTGCTGGTCGCCCGCGATGCCGGCCACGGGCACCTCGGCCTCGAAGGCGGCGCTGGAGGTGGTGCCGTAGACCTCCGACGAGGCGCGTACCTCGGGGAGCACGGCCGCGGGGACGCCGAACAGGTCCAGCATCGCCGGGTCCCACGCGCCCGCGCGCAGGTCGTACAGCAGCGTACGCGAGGCGTTGGTCGGATCGGTGAGATGAAGGCGGCCCCCGGTGAGGTTCCAGACGAGCCAGCTGTCGATGGTGCCCGCGGCCAGCTCGCCGGCCTCGGCGCGGCGGCGGGCGCCGGGGACGTTGTCCAGCAGCCACGACAGCTTGGTGGCGCTGAAGTACGGGTCGATGACGAGCCCCGTGCGCCGGCGCACCTCCGGCTCGTGGCCGGCGTCCTTGAGGGCGCGGCAGGCGTCGGCCGTGCGGCCGTCCTGCCACACGAGGGCGCGGTGGATGGGGCGCCCCGTCTGCCGGTCCCAGACGACGATGGTCTCGCGCTGGTTGGTGATGCCGATCCCCGTGATCCCCTCCAGCCCCGTGCCTGCGTGCGCGGCGGCCACGCGGGCCACGCGGCGGGTCACGTCCCAGATCTCCTCCGCGTCGTGCTCCACCCAGCCGGGCCGCGGAAAGTGCTGCGTGAACTCGCTGTACGCGCGCCCGCGCACCGCCCCGTCCGTGCCGATGATCAGGCAGGTGACGCCGGTGGTGCCTTCGTCGATGGCGAGGATCATGGGATGCGGCTGGGCTCGGGGGGAGATCGGGATCCGGCGTCGGAACGGCTGGGGATTATCCTACGGTGCGGGGGGGGCGGGCGTCTAGCGCGGAAGGGAGGAGCGAGAGCGGAAGGGAAGCAGATGCGGCTCGGGGACAGGATAGAGCGGGGAGGGGGAGCCCGAGACCCGACAGGTAGGGATTGCCGTGGACAGGATTGAGAAGGGAGGCGAGCATTGAGACCCGGCGATTGAAATCGCGGCAATGAAACCGCAATGTCGGCCTTCGCCGACAGCTCGTGCCAGGGACAGTGAGTGCTCCTTGGCGGAGATCCGTCAACAGAATCTATCCATCACACGAACCGAGGAGGGGCAGCATGCGCGATCCGTTTTCCCGGCTGTACGTGCACCTGGTGTGGGCCACCTGGGACCGGCTGCCGCTGATCACCCCGGCCATCCAGCCCAACATCTACCGGTGCATCCAGGCGGAGGCTAACCGGCTCGGATGCCGGGTGGGGGCGATCGGCGGGATGGAGGACCACGTGCACGTGCTCGTTCGGCATCCGCCCGCCGTGTCGGTCTCGGAGCTGGTGAAGCAGATCAAGGGCGTGTCATCGCGCCTGGTGCAGCAGGAGGTCCGGCTCGGGGAGTTCTTCAAATGGCAGGGTGCCTACGGCGCGTTCTCCATCGCCGAGCGCGACGTGGAGATGGTGCGCCGCTACATCCACCGCCAGGAGGAACACCATCGCACCGGACGCCTGAACGCCACGCTCGAGCGCACGATGAGCGAAGATCCACCGGCGCGAACGGCCGCCTGAGGGCGCGGCACCCGACCGCGACGGACCTGTCGGCGAAGGCCGACATCGCGGGTTCATTGCCGCGAATTCATTCGCCGGGTCTGGGTGCCTGCCTCCAACCGGGGAGCCGACTGAGCCCGGAGCCCTACCGGCGTGCCGCCTCCCCCGCCCTTCCCTCCCCCTACCCCACCCGCTCCAGCGTCCCGAACGCGTATTTCCAGCCGAAGCGCTCGATGAGCTCCAGCATGCGCACCACGGGGAGGCCCATCACGGCGAAGTAGTCGCCCTCGATGGATTCGACGATGGCGCTGCCGAAGCCCTGGATGCCGTAGGCGCCGGCCTTGTCCATCGGCTCGCCGGTGGCGACGTACGCCTCGGCGGCGGCGCGGTCCAGCGTGCGAAAGCG
>DATING010001137.1:0-1523 GCA_035474555.1 Longimicrobium sp.
ACCCGGTCCACCGTGACGGCGGGAAGGGTGATGGGCGCGCCGCGGGCCAGCCGCGACGTGTTGATCCCCAGCACCCGCCCGTCCGCGCGGACCAGGGCGCCGCCGCTGAACCCGTCGTGGATGGCCAGGTCCAGCCGCACCACCCGGTCGATGCGCCCGCCGCCGCGCGTGCGCCACTCGCCGCCCACGGAGCTGATGGCGCCCAGGGTCGCCGTCACCGACCGCCCCGGCCGGCCCACGGCCAGCACCAGGCTCCCCACGCGCAGTGCCGTCCCCTCCGCCTGCTCCGCCGCGGGCTCGTCGCCCTCGAAGCGCAGCACGGCCAGGTCCGTCCCCGGGTCGCGCCCCGCCAGCGTGGCGGGCACGGTGGCGCCGCCCTCCAGCGTGACGGTCAGGTCCTCGTCGCGCTCCAGCGTGTGGTGCGCCATCACGATCACGCCCGGGCGCCACACCACGCCGCTGGCCGGGATGCGCCGCCGCCCGTGCACCGCCACCACCGACCGCCCCGCGCGCTCCACCGCGTCCGCCAGCCCGTCCGAGAGCGCCTGCAAGGTCTCGCTCATGTCATCTCCCTTTCGCGATGCCCATCCACCCTTCACTTGCTGGATGAAGGATGCCGCCTCGTGCCCATGCGCGGTATCGCCCGAACGGGGGGGATGCGGGTCGGATGATCGAGGGGGGAAGAGAAACGGGAGTCTGGGAGTTACGAAGCTGGCGGATTAGTATGGTACCAAACAGGCCATTCCCATCCGCTTCAATCCATGGATCCTGATCATGCGCATGCTTCGCTTTGCCCTGCTTCTCTTCCCCCTCGCGCTGCTCTCGGGCGCAGCTCCCGCAATCGACGTCGATACGGGGCCGGCGGAGTGCAGGCTGGACCCCGAAACGGGCGCCCGGCAGTGCTGCAAAGTGTGCAAGCGCGGCAAAGCCTGCGGAAACAGCTGCATTGCGCGGAGCCTGACGTGCCATCGCGGGCGCGGATGCGCCTGCAACGGCTAACCCGCGCTGCTTCACACGCAAGAAAGGGCGGGCGTGCTCCTACGGAGCCGCCCGCCTGTTGTTGCGCCGGCCCGGCCGGCCCTCCACGATCACGTCCTGGCACCCGGCCGGTGGTGTACCGCCCGTCCCGACGGCTGCGGGTGGCGTGGCAGCCCGCCCGTGACGGACAGTCCGCGCAGGCGGACTTCGTGTCGTCGTTGCGGCGAATTCATTCGCTCTGCCGAAGGACGGCGGGCGGGCCGGATCAGGATCGCGATCGGCATTGCCCCCCGGGGACCGGACCGGGCGCCCTCACACTGCGGCAGGCTCCATGCGGCGGATGGAATCGACCGCGAACTGGATGGACGAGTCCACGTAGGCCGACTGGTCGATGCGCGTGTCCAGGCGCGTGGCGATGATGGTGGATACCACGCCGTGCAGGATGGCCCACACCACGTGCGCGTGGATGCGGGCTTCCGCCGGGGTGGGGAACGCGCCCGGCGCGGCCTCGTGCACGAGGGACGACAGCACGTCCATGGACCGCG
>DATING010001138.1:0-4142 GCA_035474555.1 Longimicrobium sp.
GGTGATCGGCAAGGTGGAGCGCGACTACATGATGGAGAAGCGCGTCCACGAGCTGGAGGAGAACCTGCTCTTCTCCATGGACGAGAAGGGGCACAACGTCCACCTCACGGACCAGGGCCTGGACGTGCTGGCCCCCGGCGAGCACGACGCCTTCATCGTCCCCGACATCTCCGAGGCCATCCACCGGGTGGAGGAGGACGCGTCGCTGGGGCTGGACGACAAGCGCGACGCCAAGGACGCGCTGGAGCGCGAGTACGCGGAGAAGAGCGAGAAGATCCACGTCATCCACCAGCTGCTCAAGGCGTACACGCTGTTCAGCAAGGACGAGCAGTACGTCATCCAGAACGGCGAGGTGATGATCGTGGACGAGTTCACCGGCCGCATGATGCCCGGCCGGCGCTGGTCCGACGGCCTGCACCAGGCGGTGGAGGCCAAGGAGGGGGTGGCCGTCAAGGCGGAGACGCAGACGCTGGCGACCATCACCATCCAGAACTACTTCCGCATGTACGACAAGCTCGGCGGCATGACGGGCACCGCCGAGACGGAAGAGGGGGAGTTCCACCAGATCTATACGCTGGACGTGATGGTGATCCCCACCAACCGTCCCGTGAGCCGTGACGACCGCCACGACCTGGTCTACAAGACCAAGCGCGAAAAGCTCAACGCCATCGTGGAAGAGGTGCGCCGGCTGCACCTGATGGAGCTTCCCGTGCTGGTGGGCACGGTGAACGTGGACGTGTCGGAGACGCTGTCGCGCATGCTCAAGCGCGCCGGCGTGCCCCACGAGGTGCTGAACGCCAAGTACCACCAGCGCGAGGCCGAGATCGTCCGCCTGGCGGGGCAGCCGGGCGCCGTGACCATCGCCACCAACATGGCCGGGCGCGGAACGGACATCAAGCTGGGCGCGGGCGTCACGGAGCCCCGCACGGTGGGGTGGGCCAAGGGGCGCGGGCTGGACCTGGCGGAGCTTTCCAAGGTGCCGGACCCGGCCGAGGTGGTGGACCTGACGCAGCAGCCGGACAGCCACCTGATCGAGATGGGCGGCCTGCACATCATCGGCTCCGAGCGGCACGAGTCGCGGCGCATCGACCGGCAGCTGCGCGGCCGCGCGGGCCGCCAGGGCGACCCGGGCGCGTCGCAGTTCTTCCTGGCGCTGGAAGACGACCTGATGCGCCTGTTCGGCTCGGAGCGCATCGCGGCCATCATGGACCGCCTGGGCGCCGAGGAGGGCGAGGTGATCACGCACCCGTGGATCACCAACTCCATCGGCGGCGCGCAGAAGCGCGTGGAGATGCAGAACTTCGAGGCGCGCAAGCGGCTGCTGGACTACGACGACGTGATGAACCAGCAGCGCGAGGTCATCTACGACCTGCGCACCTTTGCCCTTGAAGGCGGCGAGGAGCTCAAGGGCGAGGTCTGGGAGATGATCGAGCGGGCGCTGCCGCCCGTGATCGACGAGTACGCCGCCGCGGGGACGTCGCCGGACGAGGGGGACCTGTCGGGACTGCGCCAGCGGCTGCTGCTGGACTTCTTCATCAGCGCCGACCGGCTGCCCAACGAGGCGGGGCAGGGCGAGCGCTTCGCGGGGCGCGAGGTGCTGGAGGAGTACGTGGTGGACCGCGCGCGCGAGCAGTACCACGACAAGCTGGACCGCTTTGGCGAGGCGGCGGACGCGGTGCTCCGGTTCGTGGTGCTTTCCACCATCGACGAAAAGTGGAAGGACCACCTGTACGACCTGGACCACCTCAAGGCGTCCATCGGCTTCCGCGGCTGGGGGCAGAAGGACCCCCTGCTGGAGTACAAGAAGGAAGCGTACGACATGTTCGAGGACCTGATGACGGACATGTACGCCTCCATCGCGCGGTTCGTGTACCGGGCCCAGCTGGCCCCGCCGCCCCCATTGGCGCCGCCGCAGGAATCGGAGATGACCTTCTCGGGCCCCGTGCCCGACGGCGAGCTGGGCGTGGCCGACGAGGCGGCGGAGGCCGAGGCGATGCAGCAGCCGCCCCCGCCGCCGCAGCCGCGGCGCCCCTCGCTGGGCGTTAACCCGTACACGGCCGTGCCGCCGCGCCCGGAGACGCTGCGCACCAACCGCGAGGAGACGCCGGCCCCGGCCCCCGCCGGCGCGGCGCCCGCGGTCAAGCGCAACGATCCGTGCCCGTGCGGCAGCGGCAAGAAGTACAAGCAGTGTCACGGGCGGAACGCGTAACGGACTGAACTGCGGGTTACAGGGGACAGGTTACAGGGTACAGCCTGCAACGGCTCCGCTTCGCGCTGGACACGGAACGCCCCGGGACCTCACCGTCCCGGGGCGTTCTGCATCCCGGCCCACCCGCGTGGCGGATGGGATCGGAAGGGTGCGGCAAGCCCGTTGCGGGGCGGGAGGAGGTCGCCGGGTGGGAGGAGGTTGAAGGGGGAGAGGTTGCAGGCGAGAGGAGGAGCGCGATGCGGGAAGGCCGTCGCCGAGCGGACGAGAGCGAATGAATTCGCGGCTACAACTTCACAGTGTCGGCCTCCGCCGACACCACGACACCGAACGGGGGCGGGTGCATCTTCCCGGCACTCCCGCACTCCCGCACTCCCGCACTCCCGCACTCCCGCACTCACGCACTTTCGCACTTTCGCACTCGTCCCACTGGTGGCGCGGGGGGAGCGCTCCAAAATGGGGACTGTTGGGATGTGCTCGGTGAGTATAGTTTGTTCGGTAATTGTTCGGTAATTTTTCGGTGCGGCCCGCGGGCCGCGGCACCCCCGGCCGGAGCGCCTCCATGTCCACGCTCAGCTATCATCCCAGCCCCCGCTTCGCGCAGTTCCCCATCAAGGACTGGCCGGCCCACGACCGGCCCCGCGAGCGGCTTCGCTCGCTGGGAGCCCGCTCCCTGTCGCCGCGCGAGCTGCTGGCCCTGCTCATCGAAACGGGGATCCCCGCCGGCGAGGGGCGGCCGGCCCGCTCGGCCCTGGACGTGGCCGGCGACTTGCTGCGGTGGTTCTCTCCCAACGACGGCGCGCAGTCGCTGCGGCGCATCATGACGGCACCCTTCGCGGCGCTCTGCGAGGTGCCGGGCATCGGGCCGGCCAAGGCGGCCAAGATCCACGCCGCCCTGGACCTGGGGCGCCGCGCCGTGGAGGAGGCCCGCCCCGAGATGGAGCGCCTGACGTGCACCCGCGACGTGTACGAGCGCATGCGGGTGTCCATGCGCGACCTGCACCACGAGGAGTTCCGGGTGCTGCTCCTGAACCTGAACTGCGACCTGCTGCGCGAGGTGGTGGTGGGAAAGGGCACCCTCACGGCCTGCGGCGTGAACCCCCGCGAGGTGTACAAGGTGGCCCTGGCCGAGAACGCCCACAGCATGGTGGTGGTGCACAACCACCCCAGCGGCGAGTGCCAGCCCTCTCCCGAGGACAAGGTGTTCACCCGGCAGCTGGACCAGGGGAGCTCCCTGGTGGGGGTGGTGCTGGCGGACCACATCATCATCGGCGAGGGGCGCTACTACTCGTTCGCCGAGCGGGGGCAGCTCACGGACGGGTGGCCGGGGGTGGCTTCCGGCCGCTGAACGCTTACATTTGCGGTATATGAAACCCGCCGATCCCGTTCCGTCCTTCGTGCGCCGCGCCGCCCCTCCGGGCGCGCGGCCGCGCGTGCATTTCCGCGCGAGGTGCGGCTGATGTCGCAGGCACCCGTCCTTGCCGCGGCCGAAGGCGTGCTGGACCACGCCCGGGGCATCCTGCCGCCGGACCTGTTCGCGGCCGTGGAGCCGTACGCGGGGCGGCTGGACCTGGACCTGATCTCGCGGGCGTACGAGTTCAGCGCGGTGGCGCACGCGGGGCAAAAGCGCCACTCGGGCGAGGACTACGTAATCCACTGCATCGAGGTGGCCAAGGTGCTGGCGGAGCTGCACCTGGACAGCGCCACCATCGCGGGCGGGCTGATCCACGACGTGGTGGAGGACACGCCGGCCACCCTGCAGGACGTGCGCGACGCGTTCGGCGCCGAGGTGGCGACGGTGGTGGACGGGCTCACCAAGATCGCCAAGGTGGAGTTCCGCACCAGCACCGAGCAGCAGGTGGAGAACTTCCGCAAGCTTCTGCTGAGCATGGCGCAGGACGCCCGCGTGATCCTGATCAAGCTGGCGGACCGGCTG
>DATING010001139.1:0-5359 GCA_035474555.1 Longimicrobium sp.
AAGCCGCTTGATCCCCACTAACCCGGTGTCCTTGCGGTCGGGGCAACTTCAGTTGCTTGTCCTCTGTTCCCTCTGTTCCCTCTGGGTGAGACCAATCAGTTTCTGTTCTTGACGTTGCCCACCCGCGGGGGCACTTTGCGCGCTCCTCTGAACACGGAGCACGCACGAGACATGTCCGACCGCCTGGCAGAATTCCGCGCCTTTCGCGAGCGCATGAACGCGCGCATCCTCGAGGCCGGCAACCTGGAGATCAAGCGCTTCTTCGCCCTCGACACACGCTGCTACGAAGCCGGCGCGCTCCCCGTTAAAACCAAGGAGCTCCTGGGCCTCGTAGCCTCCATGGTGCTGCGGTGCGACGACTGCGTCACGTACCACGTCATCCGCTGCAAGGAAGAAGGCGTCACCGACGCCGAGTTCTTCGAGACCTTCAACGTGGGCCTCATCGTCGGCGGATCCATCGTCATCCCGCACCTGCGCCGCGCGGTGGACATGCTGGACCGCCTGAACGCCGGCGAAGCCCCCCCATCCCCCGGCCACGCGGAGCACGACGCATGAGCACCATCCCGCACGCGGAGCTGGAGCGCTTCCGCACCGAGTTCCCCATCCTGCAGACGCGCACCTACCTCAACTCCTGCTCGCTGGGCGCGCTCTCCCGCCGCTCCATGGGCTACCTGGGCGAGTACCAGGCCCTGTGGAACACCATGGGCGCCAGCGCCTGGTACGAGCTGTGGATGGGCCGCGTGGCCCAGCTGCGCGGCGAGGTGGCCACCATGTGGAACGCAAAGGAGAACGAGGTCGCCCTCTCCCCCAGCGTTTCCGGCGCCCTCTCCTCCATCGCCTCCTCGGTGGATTACACCAAGCGCAACAAGGTCGTCGTCGCGGACCTGGACTTCCCCACCCTGGTCTACCAGTGGCTCGCCCGCCCCGACGTGGAGGTGGTGCGCGTGCCCTCCGAGGACGGGATCGGCATTCCGCCGGAGCGCTGGGCGGAGTACGTGGACGAGCGCACGGCCATCGTCGCCACCAGCCACGTCTTCTACGGCACGGGGTACGTCCAGGACCTGTCCGGCGCGGCAAAGGCGGCGCGCGACAACGGGGCGCTCTTCATCGTGGACGGCTACCAGTCCGCGGGGCAGATCCGCGTGGACCCGCGCGCCGTGGATGCCGACGTGTACGTGGCCGGCCCCCTCAAGTGGCTGCTGGGCGGCCCCGGGCTGGCGTTCCTGTGGGTGCGCGAGGAGATCATCGCCGACCTCAAGCCCACCATCGCCTCGTGGTTCGGCGCGCGCGACCAGTTCACCTTTCGCGTGGACGCGCTGGACTTCCGCGAGGACGCCGGCCGCTTCGCCATGGGCACGCCCGCCGTCCCCACCATCTACACGGCGCTCGGCGGGCTGGAGATCTTTGCCGAGGCGGGGCAGGACAAGGTGTACGAGCGCATCGCCGCGCTCACGGAGGACCTGGTGGGGCTGGCGGACGAGGCGGGCTTCGAGATGAAGATCTCGCGCGAGCCCGGGCACCGCAGCGGCATCATCCTCATCCGCCACGACGACGCGCCCGGCGCCGTGCACGCCCTGGCCCAGCAGAACATCATCGTGGACCACCGGGCCGGCTACGTGCGCGTGTCGCCCCACTTCTACAACACCCCCGACGAGAACCGCCTCTTCATCGAGGCCTTGCGCCGCGCCTGAACACGCGGAGACGAAGCAAGAAATCACGCGGAGGACGCGGAGAAAATCATCTTTTCTCCGCGTCCTCTCCGTTTGTCTCCGCGTCCTCCGCGTGATCCATCCGGGTCGGCATGCACTCGGGAGCTCGGATCCGGGATGAGACCGAATCCGAGACAACAACCGCCTCACGCAGAGACGCGTAGACGCTGAGAAAAAGAAGAAAAGAATCGGCGGCCTCTGCTGGTCATTTCTCCCGTTGTTGTCTCTCCGCGCCTCTGCGTCTCTGCGTGAGGCCCATTCTTTCTGCGGATCCGGGAGGAGCCCCCGCCGTTCCCCATCCGGATGCATCCAGCGAGGCGTGTTCCCATGCGGGAACGGAGCGCGGTTCCCGAACGGGAACACGGTCCCGCTGGACGACGCGCGCATATCCAGGTAAATTCATGCAGTTCAATGCTTTAGCATCATCAGTCAGGATGGCATGTGCGTTGCCCTTCCCGTAGCCCGGCACCACGGGCCATACGGGGGCTTCCCGCAGGCCTGAACACACTGCCCCACCCCTCCCATCACACGTCGAGGAACCAGATCATGAAGAAGATCGCCCTTTCGCTGGCCGCCGCCGCCGCGTTCGCCTTTGCGCCGTCCGCCCATGCCCAGCAGGGGCAGATCGAGGTCAGCGCCACCATCCAGACCATCCTGGACTTCGGCGCCTCCTCGGGCCTGAACTTCGGCACCATCACCCCGGGCCAGGCCGCCACCGGCCAGGGCAGCATCGAGCTGTCGCGCAACGTGGGCGCCACCGTCGACTTCCCGAACGCGACCGAGCGCGGCCAGCTGAGCGACGGCACGACGACCCTCACGCCCGCCTACACCTGCGGCATCGGCGCCACGGCCACCACCATCGTGACCGCGTTCGCCAACTGCTCCACGGCCTCGCTGTCGCTCACGGCCCCCACCGGCCTGACCACCGAGTACGTGATCTTCAACGGCTCGCTGACGGCCGCGCAGACCAACATCGCCCCCGGCACGTACACGGGCGTGATCACCATCCGCGCGACGCAGAACTGAGCCGGTAAGGAACGACGTTCAATGAGCGCGGGCACGCGGATCGCCGTCGTGGCGGGTGTGCTGCTCGCGCTCGCGGGCGGGGTGGGCGGGGGCGGGGCGCATGCCCAGGCCCCCGCTCAGGCCGTGGAGGCGGTGCCCGTGCAGGGCCTGTCCTTTGGCCGCCTGCTCCCCGGCGTGCCCGAGACGGTGTCGACCGCCGACGCCGCCCGCCGCGCCGAGATCATCCTGAGCGGCACGGGCTCGTTCGACGTGCTGCTGGTGCTGCCGGACGCGCTGGTGAACGCCGACGGCGCGCGCATCCCCCTGCGGTTCGGGGCGCGCGACGGGGCGGTGATGCGCAACCCCTCGGCACCGCTGTTGCCGTTCAACCCGCTGGAGATGGGGCGCGTGCAGATCCAGGAAAGCGCCGGGCCCGCCCGGCTGCTGCTGGGTGGCACCGCCGTCCCCGCGCCCAGCCAGGCGGCGGGGACGTACCAGGCCACCGTCGTACTGATCGTCAACAACCCGGGCACCTGACCGTGGCCGGGCCTCGTGAAGTGCGCAGTACCCGAGCTTTGGACCCAGACATGAAGCGACCCGTCCGTGTGAACGCCTGGAAGAGCCTCCTGCTGGCCGCGCTGCTCGCGCTCGCCCCCGCGGGGCGCGCGTGGGCCGTGGCCGTGAGCCCGTCCGCGCTGTTCCTGGACACGCGTTCCCCCGCGGGAACGCTCACCCTGTACAACGGCGGCTCGCTCCCCGAGGAGCTGGAGATCTCCTTCGCCTTCGGCTATCCCACCACGGGCGACGACGGCGCCGTCCGCGTGGAGATGGTGGACACGGCCCCGGCCGGCGAGCCGTCCATCGTCCCGTTCATGCGCGCGTTTCCCCGCCGCCTGGTGCTGCAGCCCGGCCAGCGGCAGACGCTGCGGGTGATGGTGCAGCCCCCCGCGGACCTGGCCCCCGGCGAGCACTGGGGCCGCGTGCTGGTGCGCTCGCGCGGCGGGCAGGCGCCCATCGAGCAGCAGGAAGGCGGCGTCCGCATGCAGATCAACGTGGAGACCGTCATCGCCACGGCCGTCCTCTTCCGCAAGGGCGAGGTCAGCACGGGCGTGGCCGTCACGGGCGCCACGGCGGCCCCGATCGAAGGCGGCGTGCGGGCCAGCATGGACCTGTCGCGCCAGGGCAACGGCGCGTTCCTGGGCCGCGTGGTCACGGAGCTGGTGGCCCCGGACGGCCGCGTGGCCGCGCAGCGCGAGGACGCCGTGTCCGTCTACCGCGCCCTGCGCCACACGGTGGTCCTTCCGCTTCCCGCGGGCGCCGCGCCCGCCGGCTACACCGTGCGCTACCGCGCGGACACCGACCGTCCCGACCTGCCGCCCGGCGCGCTGACGTCCGGCGCGGTCACCGGCACCGTTCCCGTTTCGTAACGCCGACCATGCGCCGCATCCTCCTGGCCGCCGCCGTGCTCTGCCTGCTGTTGCAGGCGGGGCCCGCGCGCGCCCAGGTGGCGCGCAGCTCGGGGCGCATCCCCGTCTCCCTGCAGATTGTCTTTCCCCCCCTGACGGCCGTGGGCATCCGGCCGCTGGCCTTCGGCGTGATCCCGGCGGGGACCAGCAGCGTCACCGTCCTCCCCAACACGCTCCGGGGCGGGGCCTGGCGCCTGACGGGGATCCGCAACCGCAAGTCGGTGCAGATCACCTTTGCGCTCCCCACCGTGCTGACGGCGCCGTCGGGGCGCACCATGCCCATCGACTTCAACGGCAACTTCGCCGCGTCGTGCGAGATCGACACCGGCACCAACGCCTGCGACGCCATCACCTACCAGACGTGGAACCCCGTCACCCAGCCCCTGATGACGGACGTTCCCGAGCGGGTAAAGCCGGGGCGGCCCAAGTTCACCGAGCCGGAGTACCAGGTGTACATCGGCGGGCGGGTGACGCCCGGGGCCGCGCCCTCCGCCGGCCGCTACGCGGGGACCATCACCATCACGGTGGTGGCGAACTGAGGTGAGACGACGCTTTGCCGCCGCGTGCCTACGCGCCTGCGCCGCCCTGCTGGGATGCGCAGGCGCGCTCCTTTGTGCGCCCGCCATCCTCCCCGCGCAGGAGGTCCCGGCGGGGTTCGAGGAGGCCGTCTTCGAGCTCTTCGTGCAGGGGCTGCCGCCGCAGAGCGTCCCCGCCCTCGTGGCGCCCTCCGGAAAGGTGCTCCTCCCCGTCCGCGCGGCCCTGTCGCTGACGGGGACGCCGGGCGACGTGTCCGCGGACGGTGCGCGGATCACCGTCGCCGGCCCCCGCGGCGTGGGGACGGTCACGCTGGACCTGGCCGTGGGCACGCTGAGCGGCGCCGTCACGGACGCCCTGGCGGAGGATGAGGCGGTGCGCGCCGGCGGCGAGAGCTATGCCGCGGCGGACCGCATCGCGCAGCTGCTCAGCGGCACGGCGGCGACGGACCTGGGCGCGTTGCGCGTGGTCCTCCTGCGCGACCCGCCCTTTCCCGCGCAGGAGCGGGTGCTCGTGGCCGAGGCGCGCGACCGGGCGCGACTGCCCGGCGCGCCGGCCGCCCCCCTTCCCCGCGTCCCCTTCCGTCCCCGGACGGGCGGCGGCGTGCTGGAGTGGGGCGTATCGGGCAACGTTCCCGGCTCCATC
>DATING010001140.1:0-3788 GCA_035474555.1 Longimicrobium sp.
TGGAACGGCGGCCGCTGCAACTGGATGGGCGACGCACAGGACCATCTGAACGGACAGCTGACGGTCGTGCACCGGGCGCTGGGGTCCGCGCTGTACGAGGGGACGGCGGGCGTCGGCCTCTTCCTCGCCCGCCTGTACGCGGCCACGGGCGAGGCGCCGTTCCGCACGGCCGCCCGCGGCGCCCTGCGGCAGGCGCTGGGGGCGAAGGACGGCATGGGCGCGGAGATGCGCATCGCCCTGCACGGGGGGTGGACAGGGATGGCGTGGGCCCTGGCGGAGGCGGGGGATGCACTCGACGAGGCGCGGTGGATGGAGGAGTCCGCGCGGCTGGCGGCGGAGCTGCGCGCGACGGATCCGCATCCCGGGGCCATCGACGTGATCTCCGGGAGCGCGGGCGCCATCCCCGTGCTGCTGGAGCTGGCCCGCCGCCACGGCGACGACGCGCTGGCGGAGAACGCCCTGCGCCACGGCGAGTTCCTGCTGCAGCGTGCGCACCGGGGCGACGCCGGCTGGTCGTGGCACACGATGGATGCGCCCATGCGCGGGCACCTGACGGGCTACTCGCACGGCGCGGCCGGCGTGGCGCTGGGGCTGCTGGAGCTGGCCGCCGCCACGGGGGACGCGCGTTTTCGGGAAGCGGCGGACGAGGGATTTCGCTACGAGGCGCGCTGCTTCAGCCCGGAGCACGGCAACTGGCCGGACTTTCGCCTGTTCGGCGACCCGGCGGCGGCCGCCGCGACACCCGTGGGGTACGCGCTGGCCTGGTGCCACGGCGCGCCGGGGATCGGCCTGTCGCGGCTGCGCGCCTGGGAGCTGACGGGTGACGACACCCGCCGCGCCGAGGCGGAGACCGCCCTGGCGACGACGTCGCGCGCGCTGGATACCGCCCTGGCGTCCGGCGCCGGCTTCGGCTACTCGCTCTGCCACGGCGACGCGGGGAACGCCGAGCTGCCGCTGATGGCCGCGCGGGTGCTGGGAGACCCGTCGCAGGCGCAGCGGGCGGCGCGGGTGGGGCGGATGGGGATCGAGCGGCACGGGGCGACGGGCGCGCCCTGGCCCTGCGGCGTCCCCGCCGGCGGCGAAACGCCGGGGCTGATGCTGGGGCTGGCCGGCATCGGCTGGTTCTACCTGCGGCTGTACGACCCCGCCGTCCCCTCGGTCCTGCTCATCCACCCCCGCGGCGAGGCCCACGCCCCGCCCCGGGCCGCCGCCGTGCCGGAGCGCGAGGCGGTGGGTGTGTGATGCGGGAGAGCTGATCCCGGATCCGCAAAAAGAATGGGCCTCACGCAGAGACGCAGAGGCGCGGAGAGAAAACAACGGGAAAGAGGAGCAAAGGCCGCCGCTCCTCATTCTTCCCTTTTCTCTGCGTCTCCGCGTCTCTGCGTGAGACGGTTGTTTTATCGGATTCGGTATGACGATGACACCCGGTTCAGCGGAGAAAGAACAGTCTCACGGGAAGGACGCAGGGACAACGGACGAGGACGCAGGGAACGGATCGGTCCGTCTCTGCGTCCTCTCGTTTTGCCCCTGCACCCTCTGCGTGAAACGCCCGCGCAATCCCGAGAGCGCCGACGGAAGGTGCGGCCGCGACCGGTTTCCATGGTGATCGGCGTACGTGGGTACAACATACCTTCAGCGCCAACGCGTGCACGGAATCCGCGCCATTGCTCGGCACCGGCGGCGGCGCACCCGGGGGATTGGTGTCGTTAACCAGCTGCCTCCCAGCGACCGCGCGGGCCGGACGGGCACGAGCCCCGAACTCCTTGCAGCGAAACGGGATGGGTCAACAGGCGCGTTCCTTCGCGGGAATCGTTTCAGATGCGCGAGAGGCCCGTGTCTGCTACGGCAGCAGGATTCAGTGCGGGTTGACGAACGGACGTTCGAAGGGTTAAATTGTGGGACCGGAAATGAAACGAGAAGGACCGATACCCGCTCGCTGGGCGGAAGCGGCCCTTCTGTCTTTTCCGGACAGGCCCCACCCGCAGGCCCCCGGTCACGAAGCAAGGCACCCCGGTCGCGAGGCCGGTCCGCAAAGCCAGGGATCTCGGCCCGTCCGAGACCGCCCGGTTGCCGTGAGCACGCATCCTATCCCGCTTGCAGCACCCCTGGAGGAGCCCCCATGAAGCGCAGTTTCGCCGCCCTCGCCCTCGCATCGCTCGGCCTTGCCGCCTGCGCGGACGACACCCCCACCGAGGTCGCCACCCCCGCGGCCAAGGCCCCGACCGACCCCTCCAGCTACGTTGCGCCCTACATGCCGGGCCGCGTGATCGTCCGCTTCGCCTCGAGCAGCAAGGCCATGAGCGGACCGATCGCGGGCCGCATGGGCGGCGTGCAGCGCATGGTCGAGGAGCATGGCGCCGAGGCCGAGCGCCCGATGCTGCTTCCCCGCGCCTACGTGCTGAACGTGGAGCCGGGCACCGAGGCCGAGGTGGCCGCCTCGCTGAGCCAGGAAGAGGGCGTGGAGTTCGCCGAGCCGGACTTCATGATCACCCTGATCCCCTGCGAGACGGGCGACTGCGCGGACCCCACGGACTTCTTCCTGGCCCGCACGTGGGACCTGCACAACACCGGCACCGTGACGCTGGCCGGCGCCGCCCCCGTGGCTACGGGCAGCGCGGACGCGGACATGGACTGGATCGAGGCGTACGACGCGCTTGGGCCGGCCCCCGCGGGCACGGCGCGCATCGGCATCGTTGACTCGGGCATCCGCGACACGCACGTGGAGCTGGCCGGCCGCGTGGTGGCCGCCCGCAACTTCGCCACGGGCTACCCGGCGACGCTGACCGAGGACCGCGACGGGCACGGCACGCACGTGGCCGGCATCGCCGGCGCCCGCGGCGTCTCGGCGAGCGGCGTGGCGTACGGCGAGGGCATCCAGTTCATCAACGCCAAGGCCTGCGAGCGCTACCTGTTCGCCGACGGCATCGTGCGCACCTCGTGCCCCACGTCGTCCAGCAGCGACGCCATCGTGTGGGCCGTGGACCAGGGCGCCAACGTCATCAACCTGAGCCTGGGCGGCAGCCCCCTGGCGACGGCCGGCGCGGCGATCCAGCAGGCGGCGCTGGCGTACGCCCGCAGCAAGAACGTGCTTCCGTTCTGCGCCACGGGCAACGACAACTACTTCCAGATCGCCTTCCCGGCGCGCTTTCCGGAGTGCATCGCCGTGGGCGCCACCAACTGGGGCGACACGCGTGCTTCGTACAGCAACTACGGCCCCGGCACGGAGATCGCCGCCCCCGGCGGTGACGGCGGCGCGGGCTTCCCGCTGGGCCTGATCCTGTCGCTGAGCAACAGCTCCAACACCACGTACAGCTACAAGTCGGGCACGTCGATGGCCACCCCGCAGGTGGTGGGCCTTGCCGCGCTGCTCTTCTCGCAGGGCGTGGGCGACGACGAGGCGGTGCTGGCGCGCATCAAGGAGACGGCGGACGACCTGGGCACGCCGGGTGAGGACAACGTGTTCGGTGCCGGCCGCATCAACGTGTGCCGCGCGCTGAACCCGGCGCAGCTCACGGTGACCATGCCGGGCGCGTTCAACCGCAAGAGCAACGGCATCTTCACGGTCGTGATCCACAACGTGCCGGGCTTTGACCCGTCCAAGCTGGACGAGGCCGACCTGCGCCTGAGCGACGGCAGCGCCGGTGGCGCGACCGTGGCCCTGAAGGGCGGCGAGTACCGCTCCGCGCTGGTGGACGTGGACGGCGACGGCGACCTGGACCTGGAGCTCAAGTTCCCCCGCTCGGCCGTGGCCGCGGCGGTGGCGAGCGGCGCCAGCCAGCTGTACGTGA
>DATING010001141.1:0-2060 GCA_035474555.1 Longimicrobium sp.
TCCACGACATGTACTGCGCCCCGCCGGCAATGGGCCCGCCGAGCCCCAGCCGGGTGAGGCGGTTGAGGATGCCGAACGTCCCGTCCGGGTCCGGGGCCATCACGATGGCCATCCGCATCGCCACCTTTCGCGTCTGCGGCGTGGCTGCCGTATCCAGCTCGCGCTCCCACGCCTGCGCGATCTCGATGCTGTAGCGCCAGTAGCCGGGCACGTCCGGCTCGTGCCCGCCGATGATGCCGGACGCCTCGTCGTTGGGCGCGTCGAAGCGGTGCGCGTAGAGGGTCGCGGTGCTGGCCTGGAGCCACACGCGGGGCGGCCGCGACGCCGCCTCGATGGCCTGTGCGACGGCGCGCGTGGAATCGATGCGCGACGCCAGCATCTCCGTGAGATTGGCCTTGTTGTAGCGGCAGTTCACGCTGCGTCCGGCCAGGTTGATCACCGCATCGGCGCCATCCACCTCGCGCGCCCACGCCCCCAGCGTCCGGCCGTCCCAGGCGACGACGCCCGGCCCGCGCGCAGCCCCGCGGCTGAGCACTACGACCTCGTCCCCGCTGCGCCGCAGGGCCTCGGCGAGCACCCGCCCGATCTGTCCCGTCCCACCCGGGATCACGATTTTCCTCGGCACGCTTCCACCTGCCCTCGCCTGAATTTGAACCTGTTCAATACACCCTGAAGCCAAGGATACGTCGCACCCTCGCCACGGTCAAGAGTTTTATTGAACGCGTTCGATTGCATCACCTTCCCCGGCGTGGCGGACGGGCTGCGCGCCGACGCCGTCTACACCGCGACGGCTGGAAGGCGGACTGCCGGGACTCTGGCGCCAGGCGGGGCCCTCCCGGGGGCCCTCCCCCGGCCTCGCTTAGGCTCGTCCACCCCCTCCCGCAAACTGCGCGGGAGGGGGTGTAGACTTCTACGAGGTCATTGTCGCGGCGCAGGGTTCCGTTCCATGCAGGTGTAGCCTCGTTCGGCGAGCGTACGCCAGCCGAGACGGGGCTTCTGGCTTTTCCAGCGGCGGCTTCAGCCGCTCAGGCCCGGAGCCGATTTTCGAGCTCGCCGGTTGTTTTCGGCTTCCATTCGGGTTAGATTACAGGGTGTACGATCACCCTGAGCCGGAAGGAGGGCCGGGATGCAGCCGCTGGTACAGCTCCGCGGGCGCGGCGCGCCGCAGAACCCCAAGAACCGATTCGTCGACGCGGAGTACGTCGCGGACGGCGACTGGCTCGACACACTCGGCGACGACGAGCCGGATCCGCGCACGGAGTTCCTGCGCGACCACACGCGCGGCATCATCTCGCGCAACGACAGCCCAGACATCCCGTTCGAGACGAGCGTGAACCCGTACCGCGGGTGCGAGCACGGCTGCATCTACTGCTTCGCGCGCCCCACGCACGAGTACCTGGGCTTCAGCGCCGGGCTGGACTTCGAGACGCGCATCCTGGTGAAGCACGAGGCGCCCGAGCTGCTGCGCAAGGAGCTGGCGTCGCCGCGGTGGACGGGGCAGCCCATCGCGATGTCGGGCGTCACGGACCCGTACCAGCCCGTGGAGCGCAGGCTGGAGATCACCCGGCGCTGCCTGGAGGTGCTGGCGGAGTTCCGGAATCCCGTGGCCATGGTCACCAAGAACCACCTGGTCACCCGCGACATCGACCTGCTGGGGGAGCTGGCCGCGCACGGAGCGGCCATCGTGAACATCTCCATCACCACGCTGAACGAAAAGCTGCAGCGGGTGATGGAGCCGCGAGCGTCCACCCCCGCGCGCCGGCTGGACGCGGTGCGCAAGCTGACGGCGGCGGGGATCCCCGTCCGCGTGCTGGCGGCGCCGGTGGTGCCGGGGCTCACGGACCACGAGATGCCCGCCATCCTGGCCGCCGCGGCGGAAGCCGGCGCCAGCGCGGCGTCGTACATCCCGCTACGGCTGCCGCACGGGCTCAAGGGGTTGTTCGAAGAGTGGCTGGAGACCCACTTTCCCGACCGCAAGGACAAGGTGCTCAACCGCATCCGCGAGATGCGCGGCGGCAAGCTGTACGACAGCGAGTGGGGCACGCGCATGCGCGGCGAGG
>DATING010001142.1:0-3578 GCA_035474555.1 Longimicrobium sp.
GAGGGGGAGCAGGACCGGGGAGAACTTACTCGCGGTGCATGACGACGAAGCGGGCGGAACGCGAAGAACGCGGGCCGCCCGCGTTCCATTCCCCATCACCCGTACCCGGAACGCGGGATGGCATACCGCCTTGTGACAATATTCGGGCACGTTGCATGCGTCACCCCAACCCCGCGTTCCGACCGGAGCGCGCCGTTGGCCCCTTGTTGAAAGAAGGCGAACATGGCGAAGATCCAGCTCAGCCTCAAAGACCTCGACGTGGATTCCTTCGAGGTCATGCCCAACCGGGGGCCGGGAGGCGAGGGGACGATCCGGGGCTATCAGGATGCATGGGGTGAAGCCGAGCTCGGCGGCCCGACCTACAGCTGCGACGGATCGTGCATGTCGTGTCCGACCAACCCGTGCGACCCCATGTGCACGGGACCCAAGACGTGCATCGATACCTGTGGTCAGGAAACGATCGCCACGGAACAAGCGTAGGCGCACAGGCGCACTCGCGCTTCCCTGAGCGTCCGAACGGCCCCGCGCTCCATGGAGGACGCGGGGCCGTTCTGAATCCGCTGCGAGAACCGGAGTAGGACTGCCACCTCCGTCCGGCCCCGCGCGTCCGCGCCCTCATCCGCGGATGCTGGTGGGAGGTGAGATTCGCATTAGCCGGCTTCCCGCAGTCACTGGACGCCTTGACTTGATCCATTGGAATGCGAAACTTACCGAACGCGATTCGCATTTTCATTCCGCACACCCGAACCGCCGTTGCTCGTGGCCGATTCCCCCTCCGCATCCACCCGCGCGCCCCGGCAGCCGCGCAGCCGAAAGACGGAGGAGCGCATTCTCCAGGCGTTCGGCGAGCTGCTTGTCGACGCGCGCTTCGAGGACGTGTCCGTGCAGCAGGTCGCCGGGCGCGCGGGCGTGTCGGTGGGCGGCTTCTACGCGCGCTTCGCCAGCAAGGACGAGCTGCTGATGCACGCCATGTACGCGGGCTACGTCCGCGACGCGCTGGCGGAGGCGGAACAGGTCTTCGCCCCTGGCCGGTGGGACGGCGCGGGCATGGGCCCCGTGGCGGAGGCGTACTTCGGGCTGATGCTGCGCGCGGCGGCGGGGCACGGAACGTTGCTGCGGGAGATCGTCCATCGCACGCGCGGCAATCCCCAGACGGTCGCCGGGAGCACGGCGTGGGCGGCGTTCCGGCAGGGCGTCCACGAGCCGTTCCGCCGGCTGCTGGCGGAGCGCATGGACGAGATCCAGCACCCCGATCCGCCCTTCGCCCTGCGCTTCGCCTTTAGCGCCTGCTCGTCGGCGCTGCGGGAGAGCGTGCTGTTCGGGCACATGGAGCCGTCCATGGGCCCGGTCGAGACGGACGTGATGGCGCGCGAGCTGGCGCGCATGTTCTGCCGCTACCTGGGCATTCCCTTCCCCGCCGGCCCGGACGCCGGCGCCTGATCCCCATCCGAGACATCCGACCATGAACACCACCTCCGTGCGCATCCGCCCGCGCACCTTCTTCATCGCCGCCGCCGCCGCGCTCGCCTCGTCCGGCGCCGCCGCGCAGACCCCGTCCCACGCGTCGTCCTCGTCCGCATCCACCCCCTCCGCATCCTCCCCGTCCACATCCAACGATGCGGCGCAGGTGCGGCAGGTCGCGGACGAGTACCTGGCCGCGACCGTCCGCTACTTCCCCGGCACGGACGAGGCGCTGGGGAGCGGGCCGGCCCCGGATCGCTGGGCCGACAACTCGCTCGCCTTTCAGGCCCGCTGGGACCGCGAGCAGGATGGATACCTGGCCCGGCTGCGCGCCGTGGACGCGGACGCGCTCTTCGGCCAGCCGGAATGGCTGATCCACGGGATGATGCGCGAGGCGCTGGAGGGAGACGCGGCCCAGCGCGCCTGCCGGTTCGAGCTGTGGTCGGGGGTGGACCAGATCTTCGGCTGGCACATCGGGGCCAGCCAGCAGGCGGGTGTGGCGCGGGCGGAGACGGAGGAGGACCGCGCCCGCACGCTGGCCCGCTGGCGCGACCTGCCCCGCTTTGCACGGGGGGAGGTGGACAACCTGCGCGCGGGCCTCGCCGCCGGGTACGCCGCCCCGCGCGAGAACGTGCTGCGCGTGATCCAGCAGGTGCAGGGGATGCTGCCGGATTCCGTGGAAGCCTCGCCGTTCTGGGCGCTCACCACGCGCTCGGCGGACCCGGCGTACGCGCGGCAGGCGGGCGCCATCGTCCGCGACGACGTGTACCCGGCCCTGCGCGCGTACCTGCGGTTCCTGGAGACGGAGTACCTGCCGCACGCGCGGACGGACCCCGGCCTGTGGTCGCTGCCGGATGGCGCGGCGTGCTATCGCGGCGTCATCCGCCGCAGCACCTCGCTGGACGTGGCGCCGGAGGCGCTGGCGCGGATGGCCCGCGAGGCGCGCCTGGGGCTGGAGGCGGAGCTGCGCCCCCTGGCCACGGCGGCGACGGGGGAAACGGACCTGGGCGCCGCGCGGGAGCGGCTGCGGACGGACCCGGCGTTCGCGTTCGGCTCGCGCGAGGCCAAGCTGGCCGCCGCCCGCGCGCAGATCGACAGCCTGCGGACCCTTATGCCGCGCGCCTTTTCCCGCGTGCCCACCACGCCGCTGGTGGTGGAGCCCGGGCCGGCGTACGCGGAGGCGTCGCGGCCGGGGGCGTGGTACGACGCGGCGCCCCTGGACGGCAGCCGCCCGGCCACGTTCTACATCAACCTGGGCAACGCCGAGCGGGCGCCGCGCATGGAGCTCTCCACCTCCACGTCGCACGAGGGGTGGCCGGGGCACCACCTGCAGGTGGCGTGGGCGCAGGAGCGCGAGGTACCGCACCCGGTGATGCGGCTGCTGCGCACGCCGGCGTTCAGCGAGGGGTGGGGGATGTACGCCGAGCGCGTGGCGGACGAGGTGGGCGCCTTTCGCGATCCCGTGATGCGCGCCGGCGTCTACGCGCACCTGGCGGATGCCCTGGTGGCGCTGGAGATCGACCCCGGCATCCACGTGGGGCGCTGGACGCGCGAGCAGGCGGTGGATTCCATGATGACCATCTCCCGCCGTTCCCGCGCGGCGGCCGAGGTCTACGCCGACCGGCACGCCGCCACGCCGGGACAGCTGATCACCTACATGACGGGGTACCTGGAGATCGTGAACCTGCGCGAGCAGGCGCGCCGGGAGCTGGGGAGCGCGTTCGACCTGCGCGCGTTCCACGACGTGGTGCTGGACGACGGCCCCGTGACGCTGCCCATGCTGCGCGCCAAGGTGGAGCGCTGGATCGCGAGCGCGAAGACGGGCGGCGCGTAGACAGCGACGGAAACGGCAGTCTCACGCGGTGGACGCGGAGACACAACGGAGAGGACGCGGAGAACAGAAGGATTTTTCTCCGCGTCCTCATCTTCAATCCCCGCGCCCTCCGCGTGATTTTTCTTTCGGCCCGTGCACGGGAAGCGACCAAACGTGGTAGTATACCATTTCTCAGAGTTCCGTGTGCACTCAGGAGAAAAGAGTTCACGCAGAGACGCAGAGGAGAAAAGAAGAGGCGCAGAGAACAGCCGAAGTTCTCTGCGCCTCTTTGTTCTTCTCTGCG
>DATING010001143.1:0-9264 GCA_035474555.1 Longimicrobium sp.
TCCCCCCGGCCCCCTCCCCGCTCGTTCCTCGCGGAGAGGGGGAGAACTGCGGTTTCCGCGGGAAGGCCGCCTTTTGCCTGGGACTGGGGTGTATCCCCCCTCCCGCGCAGTTTGCGGGAGGGGGTGGACGAGCCTAAGCGAGGCCGGGGGAGGGCCCCTCGCGGTGCTGTCGTGGCTCGTAATTCGCGACGGTATTGTGATGATACGCACGCCGCGGAAATCCGTGAGATCTCCGCTTGTACCCGCCTACAGGAGGACGCCATGAGCCGCATCCGCAGGGGAACGAACTCGCTGTTTCTGCTGGCTGTCACGGTCGCGCTGGGGTTCGGGGCCACGCAGGCGGTGGCCGCGCCCGGGGGCGCAGGGACGGCGCAGGCGTGCGACAAGATCTACTTCAGTCTGACGTGCAGCGCCGGCTCGGCCTCCTTGTGCGCGAATTACTGCGCGCAGCAGGGCTTCGCCTACTCCGAGTGCGGCGACGATCCATACCGTCCGCGGAGCTGCTGCGACTGCTTCAACTGAGCGGACCGGTCGAGCCGTGGATGGGGCACGCCCGGTCCGGTGATGAGCGGTCGTGAGGGGTTGACGCACGCTGGGAGATTTAATACCATTTTCGGGCGGTAAACAGTCGAATCAACCATCGTAGTGGAGGGACCCCTCATGAAGCTGAACCTGGACGAGCTGAACGTCGACTCCTTCTCCGCCGAGGCCGATCAGTACAACCAGCCGGTCATCATCTACACGGTGCTGTACGAGACGGAGCAGGTCTCCTGCGGCGGCAGCTGCGGCAGTTGCCCCTGCTGGGCGTGAGCCGCTGGACCCTCGTGCGGTGAAGGCCCCGCCCGGCGGCTTGAACGCAGAGCTCGCAGAGTAAAACGGAGAGGACGCAGAGGAACCACCGGGTTCTCTGCGTCCTCTTTCTTGTCCTCCGCGTGAAACGTCCGCCCTGTTCAGGGGGCTTTGGGCGCGGGATGGAACTCGACGCGGTTCACCGTCATCAGCGGCACCAGCAGGCGGTCGCGCTTGGCGTCGTAGCCGATGTCAGCGGGGGAGGGGAGGTTGCGCACGGCCATCACGGGCTCCGCGTCCGCCCGGACCAGGTAGGCGGCGGACCGCTTCCAATCGGACACCAGGAGCGCCCCGCCGCGGGTGCGCACCATGCCGTCCAGCTGGCCGCGGCGCGGGGACATCAGCGGCGTCCGCGTTCCGTCCGGCGCCACGCGGTACACCTCGCTCGCGGTCATGGCCGCCACGGTGACGCCACCGTCCGCATCCACCACGATGCCGTTGGGGCTGCCCAGCTCCGGCCCCCGCACCAGCGCCCGCGGCGGGCCGCCCGGCGGAATGCGGTAGACGGCATCCGTCCCCGACGCCTGCAGCCGGCCGGCGCCCATCCGCAGCCCCGTGTCCGTGACGTACACCGATCCGTCCGCGCCCACGGCGAGGTCGTTCAGGAAGGTAGAGCCGGGGAGGGGAATCTCGCCCAGCGGCGCGCCCGTGGTGCGGTGAAAGCGGCGCACGACGTCGATGTCCGCCACGTACAGCGTGTCGCCGCGGATGCCGCTGCCCTTGGGCGCGTGCAGCGTGACGCCGTTCTGGCCGCCGACGATCCACCGCGGCTGCAGCATCCGCCCGTCCGGCGACACACGGGACAGGAAGCCGTTGTTGTCCTTCTCCAGCGGCATCCCGTCCAGGTTGGAGACCAGGTACACGTCCGCCACGCTGTCGTGCAGCACGGACTCCGGCTGCTGCAATCCCGCGGAGGGCACGGACACCACGTTCGCCCGCGATGCATCGCCCCCGCCGCCGCACGCCGCCAGCAGCGCGACGCCCGCCGCGCCGATCCCGATCCGCATCATCCTCATCGTCGTTTCGTGTGTGTGGCCGGTCAATCGACGGCTTCGTTCAGCAGCCAGTCGTGCTGCCACGGCTGGGGATGGCCGGCCTGGCGCAGCGCGGTGGCGATCTGCGCCCAGTGGCGAATGCCGTGCAGCAGCGCGTGCACGGTCACCTTGTGCGCGCTGTACGTCAGCGTGCCCAGCGAGCGCGTCTCGAACGTGAGCGCGCGCTCCCGCTCGCCGGCGGGGGCGCGCTCCAGGTACGCGTGCAGGGTGCTGCGCGACGTGCGGTGGATGCGCCAGAGCGCGTCCAGGCTGCTCGTGTCCAGCTGCTCGAACCCCGTCACGGGGCGGCCCAGCAGCCGCTGCGCGTACCGCAGCTCCACGGCGAACACGTGGCCGATCAGGTCGCGCACGGTCTCGCGCGTGTCCTCGCCGATGCGCACCGCCAGCACCTCCGGCCCCTGCTCGCGGAACCAGGCGTGCCAGCGCTCGGTCTCGGAGTCGGTGTAGGCCACCAGCTCGCGGAAGGTCACTCCCTCGCCGTCCATCGTCATCCCTCCGTTCGTCCCCGGATCGCGGGCGGACCGTTCCGTCCCGCGAAGGAAAGGTTGCGCGGGGGATTGGGGTCCGTCAATCTTGATCCATCAATCAACGTGTTGGATGCGCAGAGCTCGGATCCGCGTCGTATCGCTGACGGGAGCATGGATTCGTCGGCATCCGGGAGCGAATGAATTCGCGGCTACAACTTCACGCTGTCCGCCTCCGCGGACAACATCGAGGCAGGTCGGGACCGGAGCCATCGGCCGATGACGGCGACAACAAGCGGGGGATGATATGCGGCGGATGCTGACGGCGCAGGAGGCGGCGCGCGAATTGGGCGTTTCGCTCGCGACGCTGTACGCGTACGTGAGCCGCGGGCTGATCGCCTCGGAGCCGGGGCCGGACGGGAAGCGGGCGCGATTGTACGCGGCGGACGACGTGGCGCGGCTGCGGGATCGGAAGGCCAGCCGCCGCGACCCGGACCGCGAGGCGCGGCGCGCGGTCCGCTGGGGCGCACCGGTGCTGGATTCGGCGCTGACGCTCATCGACGCGGGCCAGCTCTTCTATCGCGGGCACTCGGCCGTGGCGCTGGCGGAGACGCGGTCTGTGGAGGAGGTCGCGGCGCTGGTCTGGACGGGGCGGATGGAGGACGGGATCGGCGAGGGGCGGGCGGAGGTGCCGGAGGCGGCGCGTCCGCTGCTGTCGGCCGGGCTGCCGCCGCTGGACGCGATGCAGGCGGTGCTCGCCCTGGCCGCGGCGGAGGATGCGGCGGCGTGGGACCTGCGCCCGGCCGCCGTCGCGCGGACGGGCGGGCGCATCCTGCGGCTGATGGCGGCGGTCGTGCTGGGGCAGCCGGCGATGGAGGGCGGGGTGGCGCGGGCGCTGGCGGACGGCTGGGCGCCGGACGATCCGCGGGCGGAGCGGCTGCTGAGCGCGTGCCTGGTTCTCTGCGCGGAGCACGAGCTGAACGTGGCGTCGTTCACGGCGCGGTGCGTGGCCTCGGCAGCGGGGACGCCGTACGCGGCGGTGGCGGCGGGGCTGGGCGCGCTGCAGGGGACGCGGCACGCGGGCTACGTGCGGCAGGTGGAGGCGCTGCTGGCGGAGGCGGACGCGTCCGGCGATGCGCGGGTCACGGTGGAGGACCGGATGCGACGCGGGGAGCGGATCCCCGGCTTTGGGCACCGGCTGTACCCGGACGGCGATCCGCGCGGGGCGGCGGTGCTGGCGATGGCGGAGGCGGCGTTCCCCGACGCGGCCGGCGTGCGCGCGGTGCTGCGGATGGTGGACGCGGCGGGGACCGTGTTCGGCGAGCGGCCGTCGGTGGAGCTGGGGCTGATCGCGGTCGCGCGGGGGCTGGGGCTCCCGGCGGGGGCCCCGCTCCTGCTGTTTGCACTCGGCAGGACGATCGGGCTCATCGGCCACGCCATCGAGCAGTACGAGGCCGGCACCCTCATCCGCCCGAGGGCGCAGTACGTGGGGGAGCCGCCGCGGGAGTAGGGCGGGGGATGGGATGGATCGGATCGGATCGGATCGGATCGGATTGGATCGGATCGGAGGGGATGGATCGGATCGGATCGGATGATTCCGTGCGCGGGCGGGGCGCCCCCCATCCCCGGCCCTTCCCCCATAAACGGCATGGGGGAAGGGAGCACTTCCTTGCGGGAGGCCTCCATCCTGCCCCGGCGGAGCGCCCCTCCCCCCGGCCCCCTCCCCGCTCGTTCCTCGCGGAGAGGGGGGAGAACTGCGGGCGCGGGAGGCGGATTCGGGCGGATCGAATCGATCGCTACTGCCGGTAGACGATCACGTGGCGGTACGCGCTGGCGGCGCTGCCGAAGAGGCCGAACGCGCCCTCCAGCCCCTTGCTCGCCTGCTCCAGGGGAATCCCTCCCTCGTACTCCCGGAAGTACGCCACGTAGGCGCTGTCGTACGCGGTGACGGAGACCCGCACCTCCACCGAGTCCGGCCGCACGTTCTGGTTGTCGGGCCCGCTGTTGCAGGCGTGCACCTCCACCGCCAGGCGCACGCTGTCGGGCCTCGCGGCCACCGGCACGTCGTCGTCGCGGAGCACGGAGGCGGCGCAGGTGACCGCCGCGTTTCGCACCCACCCGCGCATGGACTGCCCCCACACGCTCACCGGCTCCGTCGACGTCCAGCGCACGGTAAAGGGGCTCACGGAGCGGAGGGTGCCCCACTCCGTCATGCGGGCGGGAACCCGCAGCCGCTCGCCGGTGCCGTCCAGCGCCGGCGCGGCGGGGACGACGGTGCGGCCGCGCACGCGCTCGCCGGAGGGCAGGTCCACCTCCAGCTGGTACTCCGCGCCCGCCCGCACGCCCCCCGGCACCGCGGCCGAATAGCACCCCGACCCCGTCGCGGGGCCCTGCCCGGGCACCTCGGCAACGGGGCGGCAGGCCTGGATGCTCGCCGGCCGGGTATCCGGCAGCACCGTGGTCGCGCCGCCGCCCACCAGGCGCACCTGCGCCCCCGTGACCGGCTGGGCCTCGCCGACACCCACCCGCGCCACCACCACCGTGGCTGAGTCGGCCCCGGCCTGGAGCACGGCGTGCACCACCAGCTGGGCGGGGTCGCCGCCGGTGTAGGTGGGCGGATGGAGGAACTCGCATCCTCCCGCGAACGCGGCCAGCGCCGCGGCGCCGGCGGCCCGGCGGACAAAGCTCAAAAGCGCCATTCGATCCCCAGCGTGGGAAGGACGGGAAACTGCGGTCCGTACTCGATGCGTGTGCCCAGCTCGGCCGTGTCGGAGTTCCGCTGCGGGACGGCGAAGAGCACGTTGGGCCGGTTCAGGATGTTCACCACCTGCAGGTAGGGGACGAGGGTCACGTCGCGGCCCCGCCACCGGCGGTGGTACTCGCGCCGGGCTCCCACGTCCACCCGGAAGTACGCGGGCAGGGTCGCCGCGTTGTACTCGCCGATCACGGGCTCCAGCAGCCCCTGGCCCACCAGCTCGCCCGTCGCGGGGTCGTGGTACCAGCGGCGGGTGGTGCCCACCACGGGCGTGTACGGCTGCCCGCTCGCCGCCACCACGCGCATGCTCAGCTGCCCGCCGTTCCCCCAGCCCGTCCAGGCGCCCAGGTCCAGCGAGTGCCGCCGGGCAAAGCGCGGCGTCCAGCTCATCGTGTCGAGCCGGCGCTCGGCAAAGGCGAGCGAGTAGGCCAGCTGCACCCCCGTGCTGCCGCGCCGGTGCGTCCCCAGCACCTCCACCCCGCGCGCCACGGCCGATCCCGGCGCGAAGCGCTCCGGCGCCACCAGCATGTCGCGGAACAGGTGCTTGTGCGGCGGGGGCAGGGGCAGCCCGCTCACCCGGCGCGTGTAGGCGTCCACCCGCAGCTGCGTGCCGCCGTCCGCCCACGCGGCGCCCAGCACCACGTCGTCCGAGAGGGTGAGCTCGTCGCCCGCGGCCAGGGCATCGTACGCCATCACGCTGCTGCCCACGCGCTCCGCGTCCAGCAGCGAGTGCATCAGCTGCGCGGAGCGGCCGGCGGCGGCGGAGAGCGTCAACCGGGGCGTGGCGGCCCAGGTGGCGCCCAGCCGCGGCATCACCGCCGTGCCGCGCTCGCCCGCCGCCAGCACGCGCACGCCGGCCCGCAGCTGCACCCCCGCGCCCGCGTCCCACGCGTCCTCCGCCCACAGCGACACGGTGGAGGGCCGCTGGTCCATGCGGAAGGTGGCGACCAGGTCCTGGATGTCCTCTTCACGGGGGACGATGTCCTGGTAGAAGCGGTAGCGGTGCCCCTCCACCCCCGCCCGCAGCCGGTGCGCGCCCAGGCTCCACGTCCCCGCCACGGACAGCTGCGCATCGTCCACCCGCGTGTCCGCGTCCAGCTGCGGGCGCATCTCCGGCCGGTAGCGCTGCGTATCCTCGTCCCACGAATTCTCGGACAGGTGAAAGGCGCCCGCGAAGCCCGTCCACGCGCCGCGCACCTCCAGCGTCCCCCGCTCGCCCAGCGGCTGCCACCACTGCACCCCGGCGGCGCGCGATCCCCATCCAAAGTCCGCGCGGTGGTTGTCGTAGGCGGTGTCCCTGGGCGTGTACTGGAAGCCTTCCGTGTTGATGTAGCCCGTCGCCGTCAGCCGCCCGCCGCGCGCCAGGGGGTAGGCCAGCTTGAGGTGGGCGTCCTGGAAGGCGTAGGGAAAGCTCCCCTCGATGGCCCCCACGCCGCGCGCGGCGGAGGTCAGCGCGTCCACGTACGTCCGCCGGCCGGAGAGCAGCCAGCTGCCGCGTCCGCCGGGGAGGGGGCCGTCCAGCCCCACGCGGGTGGAGATGAGGCCGATGGCGCCCGTGGAGCGGATGCGGTCGGTGCCGCCGTCGCGGGTGCGGATGTCCATCGCCCCCGCCGCGCGGTCGCCCACGGAGGCGGGAAAGGCGCCCGCGAGCACGTCCACGGATTCCACCGCGTCGGGGTCCACCGCGCTGAACAAGCCGCCCAGATGATAGGGGTTGTAGAGGGGGATGCCGTCCAGCGTCACCAGCGTCTGGTCCGGCGAGCCGCCGCGGATGTACGGCGCGGACGAGAAGTCCGACCCCGCCGCCACGCTGGGGAGCGCCTGCGCCGCCCGCATCACGTCCCGCTCGAAGACGGCGGGCGTGGCGCGCAGGGCCTCGGCGTCCATCCGCACGGAGCCGGGGCCCGCGGGGTCCGCCAGCGGCGTGGTGGCGGGCGCATCGCCGTGGACGCGGACGCGGTCCAGGGTCACGGGGCGCGCCACCAGGCTCAGGTCCAGCCGCAGCGTGCCGCCCCGGGGGATGACGGCAATCACCTCCGCCGGATGGTGGCCGAGCCCCGTGGCGCGCACGGTCCAGGTGCCCGCGGGCACGCCGCGCAGCACGAAGGCGCCGTCCTCGCCCGCGCGGGCCGTGCGCCGCAGCTCGGGGAGGGAAACGATGGCCGCCGCGATGGGGGCGCCGGAGCCCTCCTCGCGGACGACGCCCTGGAGGGTGCCGGAAGGGTCCTGCGCGGGCGCCGCCTGCAGCGCGGCCACCAGGAAAAGGGAGGCGAGGATCACGAAAACATCCGCGGAAGAAGGGGAAGAACGTCGTTCGATCGATGGAAATCACGGCCGCGCGGGAAACACGATCTCCGCGCCGCTGCTGTCCGCGGGCACGAGCACGGTCAGGTGCCCGTCGTCCAGCGTCACGTAGCGCCGGCCGTCCACGGTGAGCGATGCGCGCCGGGCCCCGCGGGGAAGGAGCACCTCCAGCTCCCCGCCGCCCCGCGCGCCCGTGACGGTGATGCGCCCGCGCCCGCTGGCGAAGCCCGCGTCCGCCGCCGCGCCCCGCCCCCGCACCTCCGCGCGGCCGGTATCCGTCAGCCGGACGCGGATGCGCAGCGCGGGATGGGCGTCCACCACGACGACGCGGACGTCGCCCGCGCTGGGCAGGACGGCGATCCCCGCCACCGGGCCGCTTTCCACCGGGGCCGGCGGCGTCGCAGCGGTTGAAGCCGACGCGGAATCCGCGGGCGGCGTGGCGGCGGGCGTCACGGCCGTCTCCGCGCCGCCGCCGAGCACCGCGCCGAGCCAGGCGCGCACGGGCGAACCGGGGACGGTGGCGGAGGCGATGCCGGCCACGCCCACCAGCAGCACGGCCGCGCGGCGGAGGATGGACGCGCGCCCGCCCGTCTCTGCCCGCGCCTCCGGGACGGCCAGGGGCACGGGGCCGGCGGGAAGGAGCAGCTCCTCCCCGGCCTCGCGGCGGGCCACGATGCGGTCCCACGCCAGCGGCGGCGGGGCGAGCGTGGTGGCCTCGCGGAGCGCGGTCCTCCGCTCGCGGAAGGCCGTGACGCGGGCCCGGCACGCCGCGCAGTCGCGCAGGTGGGCCGCGGTGCGCCGGGCGCGGTCGCCGTCCGCCTCTTCGCCGTCGGCAAAGGCGCGCAGCCGGTCGAACGCGGGATGAAGGACGCGCATCAGGCGGATGCCTCGGTGTGAAGGAGCTTCCAGGCGCGCGACAGCCGCACGGCGGAGTTTTCGGCGGTGATGCCCAGCAGCGCGCCGATCTCGGCGTGCGAGTAGCCCTCGATCTCCTTGAGCACGAACACGGCGCGCAGCCCGTCCGGCAGCCGCCGCAGCGCCCGCTCCGCCGCGATGCGGTCCACCGGGTCCGCCTCGCCCTTCGCGGGTGCCTCGTCCACGGAGTCCAGCACGTCCTCCCGTCGATTTCCGCGGCTGCGCAGCCGCATGAGGGCCGTGCGCGCCGCCACCCGCCCCAGCCACGCGCCGAAGCGTCCCTGGTCCTCGTAGGAGCGGAGGGCGCGGGGGAGCCCGACGAACACGTCCTGCAGCACGTCCTCGGCGTCCTGGCGCGAGCCGGTCAGGCGGTAGGCCACGGAGTACACGTCCGTGGCGTGCCGCGTGTACAGCTGGCCCAGCGCCTCGTTGCTGCCCTGGCGAACGGCTGCCAGGAGCGCCGCTTCACCGGCGGGAGGCTGATCCTTCAAGCGGTGCATGCGTGGGGTCGCCGGCGGGGAGCGGGTGGCCTTCACCCTTCCAATGCACGGCGCGCGCGAAACCTAACAACGGGATGAAAACGGATGATGGCCGCGTACCCGGACGGGTGGGGAGAGTTGCGGGGAAGGGAAGTGCGAAGTGCGGAAGTGCGGATTTCGGCGGTGGGGGATGGGATGCGTGCGCGGGCGGAGCGCCCCCCATCCCCGGCCCTTCCCCCATAAACTGCATGGGGGAAGGGAGACCTTCGGGCGGTTGAGCAGGCATCCTGCCCAGGCGGGGCGCCCCTCCCCCCGGCCCCCTCCCCGCTCGTTCCTCACGGAGAGGGGGAGAACTTCGCGCCGCGACGGTACTCTCCCGCTCCACCTCCCTCCCCCACGCAGTTTGTGGGGGAGGGCCGGGGAGGGGGGCGCTCCGCCCGCGC
>DATING010001144.1:0-1648 GCA_035474555.1 Longimicrobium sp.
TCCCCCCGGCCCCCTCCCCGCTCGTTCCTCGCGGAGAGGGGGAGAACTGCGGATCGGCGCCGGCGCCGGTGCACGATCGTTCAAACCCCGCGTACCCCACGGCACTCGCCCGTGCCGGAGCTGTCGGCGAAGGCCGACATCGCGGGTTCATTGCCGCGATTTCAATCGCCGGGGGACGGAACTCCGCAACCGCGTCCGAACCCAGCGTACCAGGCTCCCAGGGCTCGGTGCCCGCCGCCCCTCTTGATCCTAATAGAACAACTGACCGCAGTTTCCCGAACTGTCCCCGCATCCGCCTGCGAGCATCCGCAGGTGCCGTTAGAAAAGCTACGCCGTCTTTCCCGCGCGGTCGGGGTGGATGGGCTCGCCTTCGCCGGGCTCGGCGGGGATCAGGTGCGGAAAAATGCCGGGATGCGTCTCCCACGCGTCGTACACCTCGGCGAAGCGCAGGCCGTAGGGCGCGCCAGCCAGCCGCAGCCGCTGCTCCAGCCACGCCGGGTCGCCGAACCCGATGCTCTCGCGGTAGAAGCGCGCCAGTTCGTGGATGGTATCGAGGTACGGCTCCACGTCCACCGCCACGGCCGGCAGCGTGGAGTGCGCGCCGCGATAGGTGAACACGGGCACGTACGCCCGGTGCGGCGTGCCCGGCGCCACCACCTTGGCGATGCGCGCCAGCGTGATGGCGTCGCGAAAGATCTTGCCCGACGCCTGGTGGTCCGGGTGACGCATGCCGCGCCCCCACGACTCGCCCCAGGTGACGAGCCCGTCGGGCTCGATCTCCGCCAGCAGCCGGGCCACGCGGTGCCCGGCCTCGGGCGTGGCGTGCACGCCGCAGTCGGGCATGTCCAGGAAGTGCGTCTCCACCCCCAGGATCTCGCCCGCGCGGCGGCCGTGCTCCTCGCGCAGCGCGGCCACCTCGTGCGTGGGCAGGGGGCCGAACGCCTCCGTCATCTCGCCGCGCGTGAGCCACACCACCACCACGCGGTCGCCGCGCGCCTTCTGCGCCAGGATGGTCCCCGCCATCCCCACCTCGTCGTCCGGGTGGGCGAGCCCCACCAGCAACGTCTTGCGTTCCATTCCGCCCCTCGAGACCGATTCCGTTTGCGTCCTCTCCTGGACGCCCATGGAATCTCCGGACCACGCGGTCCCGCGGCAAGGCGCCGAGCGCCTCAGAGCAGCGCCAGCTGGCGCACCCGGCCGCCGCGCGCACGCCGACGCGCGGGGGTGGGACGCGGTGCGGGCGCCTCGGCGAACACGGGCGGCTCCGCGTGCACGGGCGCGAGGTGCCGGTGCGGCGCGGGTGTGCGCTGGGGGAGCGGTGTGGGTGGGAGCACTGCGTCGCTGTACAGCCAGTCGGTCACCCAGCCCAGGTCGTAGTCCTCGCCCGCGGCGAGAACGTGACGGCTCGCCAGTGCCGTCTCCGCGGCCATCTCTCCCCCGATCATCGGCATCCTCGCTCCACGAAAATGGGCTCGCATGAACATCTGCACGGGCGGACAATGTACCGAACAAAAGCCGAATATGCAAGGAGAAGGTTGACTGGGCGGGCAGGGATGTGTACGCGGCTGGAAGGGCGGGGTCGAGGTCTCCGGCTGCGCGGCTTCCATGGGGAAAAACTGCGTCGGGAGGAGGGAAGAGGAGGGGGGGC
>DATING010001145.1:0-3207 GCA_035474555.1 Longimicrobium sp.
TGCAGTCCGCGCAGGCGGACTTCGTGCCGTTGTAGCCGCGGTTTCAACCGCCTGGACGGATGACCGCGATCCAAACGTACCCTCCGTGCTACCTCCGGCCCTGCGCATCTGCTTCTGTCCGCTATTCCCTATTCCCTATTACCGATTCCCTCGTCAAGCAGTTGCCCGCCGTCCCCTGTCCCCTGTAACCTGTCCCCCGCCGTTCACGAACCGAAACCCGCGCCCAAGCCGCCCCCACGCATGCCCTGGACCGACCAGATCACCTTCGACGACCGCGGCTTGGTGCCCGTCGTGGCGCAGGACGCACGCACGGGCGAGGTACTCATGCTCGCGTGGGCCAACGCCGAGGCCCTGCGCCTGACGCAGGAAACGGGACGCGCGCACTACTGGAGCCGCTCGCGCGCTTCACTCTGGATCAAGGGCGAGACCAGCGGCCACGCGCAGGAGATGGTGGACGTGCGCGTGGACTGCGACGCCGACGCCGTGCTCTACCGCGTGCGCCAGACGGGCCCCGCGTGCCACACGGGCGAGCGCAGCTGCTTCCATCGCACGGTGGAGGACGCGGAGGGCGAGCTGGCGGCGGCCACCGATCCGCGGCCCATGCTGGCGCGGCTGGAGAGCATCATCGAGGAGCGGGAGCGCGACCGGCCGGAGGGATCGTACACCACGTACCTGTTCGCCCAGGGGGTGGACAAGATCCTCAAGAAGGTCGGCGAGGAGGCCGCGGAGACGATCATCGCCGCCAAGAACGGCGACAACGCGGAGCTGCGGTCCGAGTCGGCGGACCTGCTCTTTCACCTGATGGTGCTGTGGCGCGAGCGGGGACTGGACGCGGACGAGGTCTGGGGCGAGCTGGAACGCCGCTTCGGCGCGCCGCCCCGCGCGGGATCCACGGAAGGCCGCGCCAGCCGGTCGAGCGAAGGAACGTAGGAGCGAAGCGACGAGTGCCAAGCGACTAGTGCCAAGTGACGACCACCTGGCACCAGGAACCTGGCACCCGCACCTTCAGCAGGAGAAGCGACGAGTCCCCAGTGCCGAGTCGTTACTTGGCACTGGGGACTTGGCACTTGGCACTTCAGTTCAATCTGCCCGGCCCGCGAACCCGGCCAGCGGCACCTCGCGGTCCTCGGCCTGCGGCTGGCGGCGCGGGTCGCGGCGGCGGCGTCCCTCGGCGGCCACGGCGGCCTCGCGGCCGTCCGCCAGCTCCTGCGCGTCCCCGTCGCGCCGGCGGGGAAAGGCCGCGTCCAGGATCATCTCCGCCTCGCCGGGGTCCGCCCAGCCGCCGGCGAGCGGCTCCTCCCAATCCACCCGCGTCCCGCCCGGGCGGTAGGGCTGCATCCAGTACATCCGCGTGCCGTTGCGGTCGCGCGCCTCCGCGATCAGCACGGACCGGCTCCCTTCCGCGTCCGCCTCCATCTCCGCCTCCATGGCCAGCAGGAGGCAGTCGGGCTTCTTGGTGTGCGCGTACCGCGCGATGGTGCCCGAGAGAATCTCCGGCGGCACGCCCCCCATTCCGTCAGGAACGGGGATGGCGACGGTGCGAAACTCCGGGGTGGCGTGCCCCGGCTTTTCGTGGACGCTCCGCAGGCGCGGGGGGATGTCCGCCCCCTCCAGCGCCGCGCGTCCGATGTCTCCCCTCACCTCGTCCAGGAACCGTGTGGCCATGCCGAGCGTGCGCTCAAGCTGCTGCATCCTGCTGCGTCCCACGGAACCACTCCCTCCGGTTTTGCGAACCACCTTTTGCGGCGGATCGGTAGCGCATTCAGCACTCCCGCCGACGCCGGCCGGCACCCTCCCTCCCATGCAAACGCGGCGCCACTAGACAAACATTCCACATAGTTCAGCCGTATATTGTAACGAACTCCGCCATTTTGCTTGATGAATGCGCCTCGACCACGATCGGCAAGCAGATTCGCGGCGGTCGCCATCGCGCAGGAGCACGCGCCCGGATGCTGATGGAAGATGCAAACGTGCGCCTCTCGGCAGGCGAATCGGTGGATCGGGATGCGCCGGAAGGGTGCCTGATCCGGCGCGAGGCAGGCATCACGATCGTTCCCCCACTGGATCGAAAACGATACAAAAACGGCGGAACGTCAGTCGCGTTCCGCCGCGGGTCGTGTGTATGTGTGTGTGTCGCGGTGCCGGACCCGTGGCCCGCCGCAGCTGCCGGCTATTCCCTATTACCTATTCCCTATTCCCTGCTGTCTCACCCCTTCCCCGGCTTCGCGGCCCGCGCCGCCTCCTCGATGGCCCGCCGGTGCCGCGGCCACACGGCGGTTGCGTAGTGCAGGAAGTTGGCGCGCTCGTCCGGCAGCTCGGCCAGGAACGACCACGCCGGCTGCGATCCCTTGCGCGTGTTGCAGGCGCGGCAGGCGGTCACGAGGTTGCCCTCGGAGCTGTCGCCGCCGCGCATCCGCGGCTGCACGTGGTCCAGCGACAGCTGCTCGCCGGGAAACACGATGCCGCAGTACACGCACCGGAACCCGTCGCGCCGGAAGATCCGGTCGCGCAGGGTGAGATCGATCGGTGAATTCATCGTGCTCTTCTCGGCTTGCCCGATTCTGTGTACCGTGTGATTTTTCACTCCGCCCCTACGAGGAACACGCAGCGAGGCTGACGATGCAAGCCAAAATCGTGCAGGTGCCGCCGCAGCCCTGGCCCAGCGGGTACGGTGAGATCATCGCGATGATCCCAATGGCGCCGGAGTCGCTGGTCGACCGGTACGCGCTCGAGCTTTTCGAAGGGTCGGACAACCTGGGCTACTACGACGCGGCCGTGATCCAGCTCCCGTCCGGCCGCCGGATGGGCCTCGCCCACCGCCGGGGAGTTCCGGAGCCGGGCGTGGAGGTGCACGCGGATGTCCAGGACGACACCTCGGACGCGGTGCACGAGCTGCTGGAGGTGCTGGGTCTTCCGCACAGCGCGGTGAGCTGGATGCGCGACGCTCTCGTTGTCCAGACCGGCGCAGCCCAGGCGCATTGACCGTCCGTCCGGCCAGGCGTCAGACACGAGGCCCCGCGGACGATATCCACGGGGCCTCGCTGTCATTCCATAAGAGCCGCATCGCTCACGCCGGGGTCACCGCGTAGCCCACCTCGCGCAGCTTGGCCGTGATCTGCTCCACGTGGGCGCGGCCGCGCGTCTCCAGCCCCAGGTCGATCTCCGCCTCCGTGACCCACAGCCCCGCCGTGCTGCGGTTGTGGTCCA
>DATING010001146.1:0-3238 GCA_035474555.1 Longimicrobium sp.
TCCCCCCGGCCCCCTCCCCGCTCGTTCCTCGCGGAGAGGGGGAGAACCCATCCTCGTCGTGACTCCAATCCGCCGCCCGAAACGTCGTTCCGAGGGAGGCGCCCTCGCGATCCTCCCCGTGCACCGAGCTTTGCGCGCCCACCGAGGAATCTTCTCCGCGCCCGCACGTGCTCCGCCCGCCCGCCGGTACTTCGCGCCCGGCCCGACCAGGCTCCGTGTACCCCACGGCACCCTCAGCGCGCCGGACCTGTCGGCGAAGGTCGACATCACGGGGTCCTTGCCGCGAATTCATTCCGCCGGGCAGGTGTGCGCACGGACTCAGCTCCCATCACCGACCGATCCTTTTCCCCCCTCGCTCCCTCCCGTCGCAATCCCTCCACACGCCCCACACTGTCCCATCCGCTCCGTCCGCATTACCGTGATGGCGCCGCGCGGCCGTCAGAGGGCGCGGGAACTCCGCGTTCCCATCGCGCGGTAGAACGAGCCGCAATCATCATCCGTCCCACTTCTCGACTTTCGCCACAGGCGCCCATGCGAGCGTTCTTCCGGCTGGTACCGCTGCTGTCCGCGGCCGCGCTGGTGCTGCTGTCCCCGTCGCAGGCGCGGGCCCAGCAGCCGGTGCAGGTTCCGCCGCTGTACCTGCCGCTGCCCATGGATGACGAGGCGCCGGTCACGATCGATACGGTTGGCCTGCGCTTTCGCGTGGGCGAGGTGCCGTCGCGCGCGGCGCCGCGAACCGCCGTCGCGCCCGCCGTGCTCCTTTCCACCGGCGACGCCGCGCGCATCCTGGCGCGGCTCCCGGCGCTGCAGCCCGAACCGACGGCGGCGGACTCGTTTGCCTTTCCCGCGCGCACGCTGCCGCCGCCGCGCACGGGGCGGACCGTGCTCGCGGGCTTTCCCCCCGCGGACAGCGTGGCCCCGCCGCGGCCGGCCGGCCCCCGCACGCCCGCGCCGCTCACCGTGGTCCGGGGCGCGCCGCGGGGCGAGATCCCCATCGGCGCGGAGGTGACCGTCACCTTCTCGCAGGCCATGGTGCCGCTGTCGTCCGTGTCCGTCGTGGACGCGCGCGCCGTCCCCGTGCGCCTGTCGCCGCAGCCGGCGGGGCGCTGGCGCTGGCTGGACGTGCGCACGCTCGTCTTTACCCCCGAAGGGCGGATGCCGGCGGCCACGGAGTACACCGTCACCATCCCCGCGGGGACGCGCTCCGCGGCGGGCGGCACGCTGGGCGAGGCGGTGGCGTGGACCTTCGCCACGCCAGCGGTCACGGCCACGGGCGGGTTGCCGCACGGCACGGGGATCGGCCGCGATCCCATCATCCTGGTGCAGTTCGACCAGCGCATCGACCGCGCGGCCGTGGCGCAGCGCATCCGGCTCCGGGCCGCGGGGCAGGCGATCGCCGTGCGCCTGGCGACCGCGGCGGAGATCGCGGCGGACGAGAACGCCCGCTCCCTCTCCCAGCGCGCCGACGCGGACACCTGGATCGCCCTGAAGCCCCTGCGAGCGCTGCCGTACGACACGGACGTGCAGGTCCTCATCCCCGCCGGCACGCAATCGGGCGAGGGGCCGCGGCCCACGGCGGCGGACCAGGCGTGGAGCTTTCGCACCTACGGGCCCCTGCGGGTGCAGGTCGCCGCGTGCGGGGAGCCGTGCCGGCCGGGGATGCCGTTCAGCATCCTCTTGACCAATCCGCTGGACACGGCCGCGTTCACGCCCGCGTGGGTGCGCGTGGAGCCCGCCATCCCCGGGATGACCGTCGGGGTCTACGGGCACGGGCTGGTGATCGGCGGCAACACGCAGCCCAACACGCGCTACACCGTCGTCGTCACCCCGCGGGTGCGCGACGTGTTCGGGCAGTCGCCCGCGGCCGAGTCGCGGCACGTGTTCAACGTGGGCGTGGCGTACCCGGAGCTGGAGGGCTTTCGGGACGGGATGATCGTGCTGGATCCCGCGGGGCCGCGCCGCCTGTCCGTCTTCAGCCACGACCACCGGCGGCTGCGCATCCGCATCCACCGCGTGGCGCCGGAAGACTGGCAGCGCATGGTCTCCATCCGCGAGGGCGGGGGGCGCCGCGGCGGGGACACGGGGCCCGTCGTGCTGCCGGGGACGGAGGTGGTGAACCGCATCGTGCGCATCGATGCCGCGGCGGGGGAGACGGCGGAGACCGTCATCGACCTGGACGAGGCGCTGCGCGGGCGCCCCGGGCAGCTCGTGGTCGCCGTGGAGGGCGTGGACGGCGAGGGGGCGGACCAGCGGACGTACGCGTGGGTGCAGGCCACGCACATCGGCCTGGCGGCGTTCGTGGAGGCGGGCCGGCTGACGGCGTGGGCCACGTCGCTGGTGGACGGCGCGCCCCTCCCGGGCCTGCGGGTGGAGGTCGGCGGCGCCGTGCGGGCGGCGGGGGCCACGGACGCGGACGGCCTGGCCACCCTCTCTCTGGCCGCGCACGGGGATTCCGCGTGGCTGGTGGCGCGCAGCGGGGACGACACGGCCATCCTCCCCGGCCCCTGGTACGTGCCCGCCCCGGGGACGCGGCTGGCGTGGTACGCCGCCACGGACCGCAACCTGTACCGCCCGGGCGAGGAGGTGCGCTTCAAGGGATGGGTGCGCCGCCTGGAGCACAGCCCGGACGGCGGGCTGGAGCTGCCGCGGCGGACGGCGGATTCCGTCCGCTGGGTCGCGAGCGACGCGCGGGGCAACGAGATCGCCTCCGGCCGCGCGCCCATGACGGCGCTGGGCGGCTTCGACGCGCGCTTCACCGTCCCCGCCGGCGCCAACCTGGGGCCGGGCTCCGTCATGCTGCTCCTGCTGGGCGAGGTGCCCGCCTCCAACGGGGGCTACGCGGCCTTTCGCGTGGACGAGTTCCGCCGCCCGGAGTACGAGGTGGCCGGCCAGGCGGACGAGGGGCCGCACGTGGTGGGCGGCAGCGCGGAGGTCTCCGTGCGCGCATCCTACTTCGCCGGCGGCGCGCTCGCCGGCGCGCCCGTGACGTGGAACGTGCGCTCCGAGGCGGCCTCGTATACCCCGCCCGGGTGGGGCGAGTGGCGCTTCGGGGTGCAGGACGCGTGGGGCCACCACGGCGGGCGCGATCGGATGGAGGGCTTCCGCGAGACGGTGGAAGGCGTCACGGACACGCAGGGGCGCCACGCCCTGCGCGTGCACTTCGACCGGGCGGAGCCGCCGCGGACGCACGCCGTCGTGGCCGAGGCCACGGTGCTGGACGTGAACCGCCAGCCGTGGA
>DATING010001147.1:0-10322 GCA_035474555.1 Longimicrobium sp.
TTCGTGTGTTTGTTGCGGCGAATTCATTCGCTCTGTCCCGCCTCGATGACACCCCCACGAACGAGACCCCCGCGCTGCTGACGCAACGCGGGGGCCTTCGATCGATGTCCTTCGCCGCTACCGAGCCGCGGCGCCGTCCCGGAGTTCGCCGCCCGGCCCGTGCCTCAGGCGCAGCGCGCGGACGGAGCGACGCCGGCGGTCGCGGGCTCGCCCTGCCGCGCCTCTTCCGCCTCGATCATCTCCGCGATGATGTCGCGCAGCGACCGCGTGAGCGACCAGTTGGGGAAGTGAGAGCGCAGCTTCCGCAGGTCCGACATATAGCAGATGTGGTCGCCGATGCGGTTCTGCTCGTCGTACGAGTGATCCACCGTGTAGCCGCCGATCTCCTGGATCAGCTGGATGCACTCCAGCACCGACGCCGCGTTGTCGCGCCCGCCGCCCAGGTTGTAGACCTCGCCCCGACGCGGGTTCTCGGCAAAGGCCTGGAACGCCGCGATCACGTCCTCGCTGTGGATCTGGTCGCGCACCTGCTTGCCCTTGTAGCCAAAGATCGTGTACGGCTTGCCCGTCACGGCCACATGGACGAGGTAGGACAGGAAGCCGTGCAGCTCCACGCCGGAGTGCGACGGGCCCGTGAGGCATCCCCCGCGGAAGATCCCCGTCTTGAGGCCGAAGTAGCGGCCGTACTCCTGCGCCAGGAGGTCCGCCGCCGCCTTGCTGGCCCCGAACAGCGAGTGCGTCGTCTGGTCGATGCGGCAGGACTCGGAGATGCCGTGATAGTCCTCCGGCCGCGCGTACTCCCAGCGCGTGTCCGTCTCCACCAGCTCCAGCTCGTTGGGCGAGTCCCCGTACACCTTGTTGGTGCTCACGTGGATGAACACCGCGTCGGGCGCGTGCTGGCGCGTGGCCTCCAGCAGGTTGAGCGTGCCCGTGGCGTTGACCTCGAAGTCCAGGAACGGGATGTCGCGCGCCCGGTCGTGCGAGGGCTGCGCCGCGCAGTGGATCACCAGGTCGATGGCCTCTTCGCGGAACAGCCCGAACACCGCCTCCCGGTCGCGGATGTCGATCTCGCAGTGCCGAAAGTCGCGCGTGGTGGCGGCCAGCCGGTCCCGGTTCCACAGGGTGTCGCCCTTGGGGCCGAAGAACTCGCGCCGCATGTTGTTGTCCACCCCGATCACGCGGTGGCCGCGCTCGTCATAGTACTTCACGGCTTCGGAGCCGATGAGTCCGCTGCTTCCCGTTACCAGAACGTTCATTTGCATCCAGGCCCGAAAGCCGAGTCAGAGTTCATTCTCAAGGCCGCGGCCGCGCGCCTCCCCGGCCCGCGCCGCGCCGTGTCCATCCCGCCCCGCCCTCAGCGCGCCACGGCGTCCCCGCCGCGGACGATGCCGCTGATGAAGTCCAGCATCCGCCGTCCCTGCCGCGACCACGTCTTGCGCTCCGCCACCAGCGCCCGGCACATCTGGCCGCGCGCCCGGCGCTCCGCGGGCGTCATCGCCCCCACCTGCTCCAGGAGCGCGGCCAGCTCGGCCGGGTCCTCGCGCTCCATAACGTACGCCACCTCGCCGTATTCCTCGGCCACTTCCGGCGTGCTGCACGTGGTGATGACCGGCCGCCCGTACGCCAGGTACTCCAGCAGCTTGGACGGGAACAGGTACCGCGCCGACTCGTGCCGCGTGGAGTGCGGATTGACGAAGACGTCCACGTCGCCGTAGACGCGCGTCACCTCCGCGTGCGTGAGCGATCCCCAGAAGCGGATGCGCGGATCGCGCGCGGCCGCCGCCTCCACCTCCGCCTGCAGGGGCCCGCCCCCCGCGATCCACAGCCGCAGGTGCTCGCCCCGCGCCCGCTCGAACGCGGCCAGCAGCAGGGGGATGCCCTTGAGGTCCGTCAGGCTTCCCGAGTACATGAACACCACGGGGGCCGGCGGCGCGCCCGGCGCGGGATCCTCGCGCGGCGGGGCGGACGGCAGGACGGGGGCCTCGTCGGGGACGCCGCCCTCCACCAGCAGCCAGGGGCTGCGCGGGGCGAAGTCCGTCACCATCCGCCTGGTCAGCACCACCAGCCCGTCCAGCAGGGGCAGCGTCCGGACCTGCAGCCGAAAGTCCAGCCGGCGCAGCAGGTTGTTCTCGTAGAAGCCCGAGCCCGGCACCTGGATGTCGGCGACCACGGCGAACGTGGGCGTCCCCGTCAACCGGCCGGCCAGCAGGCTCACGGCCCCCGGCGGGGCGTTCACGTTGTACAGCAGCACGGCGCGCGGGCGGCCCCGGTTGCGCCACGCCCACGCCAGCAGCTCGGGGAGCAGGCTGGCGCCGGCCGTAACCGTCTTGGCGGGGCCCAGGTTCACGAACGGGATGGAACGCGCGCGCCACGAGCCCACCGTCTGCTCGGACCGGCCGAACAGCAGGCTGCGCCCCCGGGGATACGACGGCACGGCCCGCATGGCGAACACCGCCGAGATCTCCGCGCCCGCGTCCTCCAGCCCGCGCAGGATGCGCTGCTGCAGCAGTTCGCCCGCGGCGCTGTAGGCGGGGTTCTCCGGCCCGTCGCCCTCCGGAGAGAAGCTTCCCACAAAGGCGAGCGCGATGGGCTGCGCCGCCGTTCCACCGCCGTTGCCCTGGCTCCCTACCCCCTGCTCCCCCACGCATCCCCCTGCGGTTGCACCCGGCGGCACGGTGGCCGCGATTCTGTCGCAAAGCCCGGACCCGCGGGCGCACCCGGCCGCCGCGCGATCGTCAGGACCCGTTCGGCCGAGGCCCTTCCACCCGTCCCGGGTCCCGGTACAAACCAGTCAATGTACAGTGGGCACACGGGTTAGATCAAGAGCAGGCCCTCTGACGCCCGGCGGTGGACGCCGGTCACAACAGCGCCGCGCCGCCTCGTTTCTCCGCGCCCTCCGCGCTTGCGCGAGGCCCCTTCACGAGCCAGGATGCGCGCGGATACCGAATCCGAGAAAACAGCCGTCTCACGCAGAGACGCGGAGACGCAGAGAAAAAAGAAGAAGAGGAGCGGCGGCCTCTGCTCCCCTTTTCTCCCGTTGGTTTTCTGCTCCGCGTCTCTGCGTCTCTGCGTGAGGCCCATTCTTTTGCGGATCTGGTATGAATCCGCATCCCGGCCGGACGCATTACAGAGGATCCGACGGAAACGAAAAACCCCCGACGCTGCTGTGAAAGCAACGCGGGGGTTTTTCGTCATGCGCCCGACAGGATTCGAACCTGTGACCTCTAGCTCCGGAGGCTAGCGCTCTATCCAGCTGAGCTACGAGCGCGCATGTACTGCAAGGTACTACCGTGGATCGGAGGAGGCGAATAAGCCGAGTTCTGTCTCCCGGCGAACCGGGGGAGGATCATTTCTCTGGGACCGGCGTTGCCGCCGGCCTCGTGCAGCCTACCCGGGACTGATAGCGGAGCGGGCAGCTCCTCGTCCCTGCTTGGCCTTGCTCCGGGTGGGGTTTGCCGTGCCACGCCTGTCGCCAGCCGCGCGGTGCGCTCTTACCGCACCCTTTCACCCTTGCCTGTGCCCGAAGGCCATCGGCGGTTTGCTTTCTGCTGCACTTTCCGTCGCCTCACGACGCCCGGCCGTTAGCCGGCACCCTTGCCCTGTGGAGCTCGGACTTTCCTCGACGCCCACATGGAGCGCCGCGATCCTCACTCGCCTCCCACGACCCGTGTTGTCAAAACCATCAAGTGCCCAGGAGAGGACTCGAACCTCCACGCCGGTTAAGGCACCAGATCCTTAGTCTGGCCTGTCTACCAGTTTCAGCACCTGGGCAGGTGCCCACGAAGGGTGTGCGGCGGACAGTGCTCCCGAGAGGACTCGAACCTCCACGAGCTTGCGCCCACTAGATCCTGAATCTAGCGCGTCTACCAATTCCGCCACAGGAGCGAACCGGCCTGCCGTATACCCTTCCGACTTCTCAAGTCCCGCATTTTGAAGGTGCGCCCAGAGAGATTCGAACTCCCGACCTTCTGATCCGTAGTCAGACGCTCTATCCAGCTGAGCTATGGGCGCACAAACCGTCTACTACCCGCGCATTTGCGACAGTGCACCGGGTAGGAATCGAACCTACAACCTTGGGATTAAGAGTCCCCTGCTCTGCCAATTGAGCTACCGGTGCGTTGACGAACAGGAGGGATAATGTAACCCTGGATTACGGTCCGGTCAAGCCCGTGCGCCACTTTTCCGTCGAGACCCCGCGCGCCGCATCCGCGGAATCTCCCAAAACCAGCCAGCGCCGCACCCCGCCCACCGGAAACGACGACGCCGCGGCACGGTGGTCCATCGGCCCCGTTCACCCCCCTACGGCCGCGGCTACGGGCCACACGCCCGTCCATCCACCCGGAAACGACACCGCCCCGGCGCGACGAACGCGCCGGGGCGGAGATGCGGGTCGCGGGCGCGTCAAACGTCGGCGCGGCGGCTGCGGTCCAGCGACATGGTGGACGGCGCGCGGAACGGCGCCCGCGTGGGGTCCGGCAGGCGCCGCACGGGGACGGGCGCCTCGGCCACGTCCTCCTCCGGCACGCCGCGCTCCGCCATGGCCCAGGCCACCACGCCCGTGTGCAGAAGCACCAGCGCGCCCAGGCCGCCCAGGGCCACCACAGCCATGTGCCCGGGAATGCGCAGCGCCAGGTACCCCAGGGCGGCCAGCCCCGCGCTCAGCAGCATCACCAGCGTGCTCACGCGGGCGTGGCTCCAGCCGGCCTGCACGGCGCGCTGGTACGCGTGCTTCTTGTGCGCGTTGAACACCACCTCGCGGTCCAGCGCCCGGCGGACGAGCGTGACGGTGGCGTCCACCACGAACACGCCCAGCAGCAGCACCCACACCAGCATGGGCACGGCGCCGCGGTTCTCCGACGCCACGGCCAGCGCCGCGAACAGGTAGCCCAGCACGCCGCTCCCCACGTCGCCCATGAAGATGCGGGCGGGCGCCCAGTTCCACACCAGGAACCCGGCGCTGGCGGCGGCGATGAGGAACGACAGCCCGGCCAGGTCGGTCGCGCCGGCGGCCAGCAGGAGCAGCCCCCCGCCCGTACCCACCACCACGGCCTCGCCCCCGGCAATGCCGTCGATGCCGTCCATGAAGTTGTAGAAGTTCACCGCCCACACGATGCCCAGCGCGGCCACCAGCCACCCGGCCGCGCCCAGGGCCAGGCTGCCGGCGCCCACGTCCAGCCGGGGAAAGCCGCCCAGCCAGTACAGCGTCCACAGGGCCGCGGCAAAGTGCACGGCCAGCCGCGGGCGGTAGGTGAGGTTGTAGCAGTCGTCGGCCCAACCGATGGCGCCCACCAGGAGGCCGCCGCCCAGCAGGGCCACGCCCACCTCCAGCCGGAGCCAGCCCAGCAGGGTGCCGGCCAGCAGCCCCGCAAAGACGACGGCGGCAATGGCCAGCCCGCCCCCGCGGGGCGTGGGCACCGAGTGGGAGCTGCGCTCGTTGGGCACGTCCAGGGTGCCGCGCGCGGCCATCCACCGCCGCGCCACCCCGGTCAACAGCCAGCTCGACACTCCGGCCGCGGCAAAAACCGCCAGAAGACTCACCATCCGGATCCCAATTCCGCTTCCTGAAGAAACAACGTGGCGGCCACCGGCACGGACGCGCGCTCCGTGCACTGACGCCGCAGTGAGTCGAAAGTAACGCGGCCGGCTTCGCGGCGCACCAACTCCGCGGGCCCGGCGCGACATTTCGTGCAAAGAGCAGGGTCCCTGCGGGAACCGCGGCGGCGGGGTCCAGGGGAGAAAACGTCACGAGCCGCGGCGCAAAACCATCCCCACGCGCGCCGGTCCGATCCCCCTGCCCCGCCACTCCGCCTCCCTCGGCGCCCATCCATGCTGCACACTTCTTGCCACCGCGGCGCCTGCTACGCCTCGGCCACCGCACGCCGGCCCGCGAGAACACGCGCCGCGCGGCTTCCGGGGCCGTCCACGGCGCGCCCGGCACGGCAACAACGTCCCAGTCGCGTGAATTGGGACACCGCGGTTCGCGCCGGGGTGCCGCGTTACGCTACATCCCCGTCGCGCAGCAGGTCGTCCAGCCGGTAGCGGGGGACGAACCCCGCCGCCCGGGCCCGCGCCGTGTCCAGCACCAGCCCCCGGAGCAATTTCCAGGCGTGCGAGCGGATCACCCGCCCCGCCCCGCCCGGAACCAGCCGCGCCACGGCCAGCGGAAGCCCCGCGGCCGCGGCGGGAACGCGCACGCGCCGCCGCGTTCCCTCCAGCGCCCCGATGGCCGCGGCGATCTCCGGCTGCGCGTACGGCGGATCGTCCGCCACGTTGTACACGCCGGGCGCCACCCCCTCCGCCGCCATCCGCGCAAAGCCCACCACGTGCTCCAGGGCGCACAGGCTGTGGTGCGGCGGCCGCCCCGTGATCTCCAGCAGCACGCCGGTCCCGGGGACGTATGCGCGCTTGCGCACGTCCCGCACCCAGCCAGGAGCCCAGATGGCCGGCGGGCGCAGCACCACGACGGGCATCCGCGCCGGGTCCACCCCCGCGCAGGCGTCCTCCGCCCGCGCCTTGCTCTCCGCGTACGGGCCCACGGGGCGGCGCTCGGCGTCCTCGCGCAGGGCGCCGCTGCGTCCCTCCTCGCCGTACACGGAGGCGGAGCTGAAATGGACGAAGCGCTCCACCCCGGCGGCCAGCGAAGCGTCCAGCAGGTGGCGCACGCCCCGGTGGTTCACGGCCTCGTACACGTCCGCCGCGCTCCCCTCCAGCTTACGGTGAGCAATGGCCGCGAGGTTCACCACCACGCGCGGGCGCACCTCCGCGACCCGGCGGCGCACGGCGTCCGCGTCCGTCACGTCCAGCGCGGGCCCGTCCGCCCCGCCCGCGCGGGTGGCGGCTACGACCTCCCACCCCGCCTCGCGAAAGGCGGCCGTGAGCCGGCGGCCCACGAAGCCGCCGGCGCCCATCACCAGCACCCGGCCGGGGCCCTCCCCCGCCCCGCGCCCGCCCGCCACGACGTCGTCCGTCATGGCGCGGCCGCACCGGGTGCGGGGCCGGCCTGGTCGCGGCGGGGGGCGTACAGCGCGGCGCCGGCCAGCATCCCCCCCACGGCCCAGATGAAGAAGCCCTCGTCGTACACGGGGTAGTTGCCCGTGGTCATCCCCACGATGGCCACGCCCAGGAAGCCGGCGGCGACCCCGCGCAGGGCGTCGTCGCGCGTCCCCACCAGCAGGCGCACGGCGGAAAGCACGGCGAAGCCGATGAGGACGAGCGCCGCGGCGCCCCCCAGCAGCCCCGTGTTGCGCAGCAGCTCCAGCACGGAGTTGTGCGCGCCGAACTCCCACGTGTACACCAGGCCGCCGTAGTCGAAGTTCTCGGGGCGCAGGGGGCGCCCCCCGGGGACGATGAAGTAGGGGCCGCCCGTGATCTGCTCCACGGCGGCCAGCCACAGCGGCCCGCGGTCGCCCATGAGCTTGAAGATGGAGTACGCCAGCACGCCCTCCTCGCGGGTGGCCACCTCCAGCAGCGTCTTGTCGCGCAGCTGCACCACGGCCCAGATCATCAGCCCGCTCAGCACCACGGCGGCAAAGATGCCCACCCGCAGCAGCCACCGGCCCAGGGCGCGGGCGTGGGGGGCGGACAGGGCCACGCACCCCAGGGCCAGCACCACCGAGCCCGCCGTCGTCAGCGTCATCGCCACCGCCGCCACGGTGGCCGCGATGCCGCACAGGATGGCCTCCAGGAACCGCCGCCGGGAGATGAAGTACGGCATCACGCCCCCCGCCAGCCCCACGGCCACGAACAGCAGCATCCCCCGCAGCAGTCCCGCGGACATCAGCGCGGCGCCCACCACCGACAGGCCGGTCAGCTGCACGCCCAGGCGCCGTGCCGCCACGCCGTCCGCCCGGCGCGCCACGATCACCCCCCACAGGAAGCCGGAGACCACGAGCATGGCCCGCACGCCCTGCGACCAGCGGTTGTAGCCCAGGGCCTGCCCCTGCAGCCCGCCCATGAGCACGGGGACCAGCGCCAGCAGAAAGGCCGTCACCGCCCAGAGGGGAACGACCCCGCGGAACGCCGGCCCGCCGCGCAGCATCTCCAGCACCACCCGCGCGAACGCGCCGGCCAGCAGCGCCAGCGGCGCCGCCACCTCCACGCCCGCCAGCACCGCGAAGGTGGAGGCGCGCGGAAAGACGAACGGGTTCAGGAGGGAGGGGGTCACCCCCCCGGCGTCGCGCCCCCCGATGATCCCCAGCGCCGGAAGGCACAGCAGCAGGATGGCGGGGAAATAGCGGCGGTCCGCGATGAACGCCAGGAGGGCGACCAGGGGAAGCGCCACCAGGGTCGCCACGTCCCCCGTCGTTTCCCCGCGCAGCTGCAGGACCACCAGCAGCAACGACACCCCCACCACCACGTTGGGCATCCGCAGAAGCGGATGCGCCCGGTGGGCGGGGGGGAAGACGTGCGCCGGAGGCGCGACAGCGGGGTGCGAAAGGCTCACGAAGGCCTGGAAATCATGGTCATACCCGGGTCCATCCCGGGTCGTCGCTCCGGGACGGAGAGGCCGGGAAGATAACGAACTCCGTCCGCTCCGTCCACCCACGCAGCGCTGCAACTCCGTGGACGGACGCGTGTTGGGCGCGGCCGGCCGTCACCGCACCGCACCGCAACCGTCCGGCGTCGGTCAGGCGGAGGATGTCCCGCCGTCAGCCCGGGCGCGGCGCCGCGCCGCCGAGCAGCGCGTCGTAGAGGGCGATCTGCCGCTCCACGTTGGGGCGCTCGGCGAAGCGGGCGGACGCGGCGAAGCCCGCCTCGCCCATCCGCCGTGCCAGCTCCGGGTCGCCCAGCACCCGCGCCATGGCGTCGCCCAGGGCGGCGGGATCGTGCGGCGGCACGAGCAGCCCCGTGCGACCGTCGTCCACCAGCTCCTCCACGCCGCCCAGCCGCGAGGTGACCACGGGCGTGGCCATGGCGCCGGCCTCGATCACGGGGCGGGCGGAATGCGGCTGGGTGGATGGGAAGACGACCAGGTCCGCCGCCGCGATCAGCCGCTCCGGGTCGTCGCGGAAAGTGAGCAGGCGCACCCAGCCCTCCATCCCGCCCTCGCGGTACGTGCGAAGGAACCGCTGCCGCTCCGTCCCCGTGCCCAGCAGGGGGAGCACGGCACGGGCGGCGCGCGCCACCAGGCTGCGGCTCCACGGGCCCTCCGCCCCCGCGATCACCGCGTGGAGATCCGGGATCGTCTTGCGGGCGCGCAGGAGGGCGGGGAGAAAGACGTGCGCCCCCTTGAGGCTGCTCACCCCGCCGAAGAAGAGCACCGTGGGCGCGCCGGCCGGGATGCCCAGCTCGGCGCGCACGGGGGCGCCGTCCAGCGCGCGGTCGAAGCGCGCGTGGTCCACGGAATCGGGGATCACCACGCCAAAGTCGCCGCCCGTCAACCGGCGCCGGTCGTCGTTGGAGACGAAGACGGCCACGTCGGCCCAGCGGCGCAGGAGGCGGCCCAGCCAGCGGCGCCGCACGCCGGCGTGTCCCGGGTGCACGGACTCGCGCACGTGCCACACCACCTTGGCCCCGGCGGCCCGGGCGCCCGCCGCGGAAGGCGCCAGGACGAGGGAGTTGAGGTGCACCACGTCCGGCTTGACCCGCCGGACGAGCGCCTCCGTGGCCCGTGCCGCGGCGCCGAACGCGCGCACGGAGCGGAGCGCCCGGAACAGCCCCGCCGGCGTCAGGAGCGGGTTCCACCCCCCCGTGGTGTGGGGGAAGATGCCGATCTCCGGCGTGTGCAGCGTCTCGATGCCCGCCCGGCGAAAGGCCTCCATCACCTCCGGTACCTCGTACATGAAGGCCACCACGGGCTCGAACCGCTCCCGGTCCAGTGCCTCCACCAGGTACTGCAGGGAGAGCAGCGCGCCGCCCATCCCGGAATGGCTGATGAAGAGGATGCGCGGACGCACGCCCGCCGTCCCCGCGGACGCGCCCCGTTCCGACACAGCTTCCTCCATTCGCACGCCGCTCGTCCGTCCCGTCATTTCTCCCCTGGTCGCTTCGGCGCACGCCCGGGATCATCCCGCGCGCCGCCCTGGCACCGATGCAGCCGGTCCACTCCGCCGGAAGCGGCTTCCGCGATCCGGCCAAAGCGCGGGAACGTACCCGCGCGGTTCCCGGCGGGCAACCCGCCGGTCATTTCCTTCACCGGACGCTCATCGGACGGATCTCATCGCGTCCTGTTCGCGGCGCCGACGAGCTCGCGACACCCAATCACCTGATACCAGATCCGCAAAAAGAATGGGCCTCACGCAGAGACGCAGAGGCGCGGAGAGATAACAACGGGAGAAAAGACCAGCAGAGGCCGCCGATCCTCTTCTTCTCTTTTCTCTGCG
>DATING010001148.1:0-2937 GCA_035474555.1 Longimicrobium sp.
TGCGTCAGCACGGAGGCGTCGGATGCACGGCACGCCATCGCGCCCGTCCCCTTTCGCGGCACGCCGGAGGCCGCGCAGGCCCGCGCGCGGCAGGCGCTGCTGGCGGAGCCGCGGACGCGCATCGTGCTGGAGGCGCCCGGCTACCTGCGGGCGGAGTCGCGCAGCCGCCTCATCCGCTTCGTGGACGACGTGGAGGTGGTGGTGGACGGCACCGCGCGGGTCATTCGCTTTCGCTCCGCGTCGCGCGTGGGACGCAGCGACATGGGCGTGAACCGCAAGCGGATGGAGCGCTTCACGCAGCGCTTCCGCGCCCTGGACGAGGCTGCGCCGCGCGCGGAGTGATCCTGGCGGGCAGGACGTCCCGCATCCCCTGCCCAGGCCCTGGATGGGCGGCGACGGTCAGCCGCTGAAAACGAGCGTCCCGTGGATGAACCCGTGGCGGTGTCTCATCGCGCTCCCTACTTTGTTCACCTGTCGCAGGGATGCACGTCCACCCGCCCGTGTTCAGCCGCAACCTGAATCACCGTATGCCACCCAAGAAACCTCGCCGCTTGTGGGTTCGCAGCGGGCGGATTTCCCGGCCCCCGGTACCGGATGACGTGAAGCAGCGCGTGCAGCGGGAAGGCGACGCGCTCGTGGCCGATGTACTGCGCCCGCGGAAGGTGCAGCCCCCGCCGGAAAACCCGGAGTGGAACTACGTGAGCGACGTGTTCACCCGCTGGTACCACAGCTGGTTCTACTTCTGCGCGACCTACACCTCGCCCAGCCCCCGGGCGCTCTCCCCGACGTTCGAGACCCGGTTTGCGCGGATGGAATACGCGGGCGACGAACGATTCCACCTCGCCTTCATGCGCTACACGGGCGAGTGGATCGAGATCTACCGCGACCTCTCGCTTTCGGCGGCCTTGGCGGCCATTCGCGACGACCCGTACTTTGCAGTCTGATTGCGCGGAACCTGTCCGCGCGCGAGCCGGTCCCTTGCCCCACCCCTGGAGGTTGTGGATGCGCCGTCTGCTCTGCGGGATGATGACGATGGTGGTACTGGCCGGGTGCGCCGCGGCGGCCACGGAAGGTGCGCCCGCCGCCGCGCCGGAGACGCTGGCGTTCGCGCCCGCGCTGAACGTGGACCTGGCGGCCATGCAGCGGATGGACGGCGGCCTGTACGTCCGCGACGTGCGCGTGGGCGGCGGCCGCACGGTGGGGCGCGGCGACGAGGTGGCCGTGCGCTACGCCACCTGGCTGCCGGACGGGACGATGATGGACGCCAACGTGGCCCCCGCCGCGCCGCGCGAGTTCCGGCTGGGCGAGCGGCAGGTCATCCGCGGCTGGGACCAGGGCGTGGCGGGGATGCGCGTCGGCGGGCAGCGGCAGCTGGTGGTGCCGCCGTCGCTGGGATACGGATCGCGGCCGGTGGGCAACATCCCGCCCAACGCCACGCTCGTGTTCCTCGTCGAGGTCGTCTCCGCGCGCTGACGCCGGCCGTCCACCCGTCCGCATCCGCCCGATGTCGTTCCTGTCCAGCGCGCGAAAGGTTCGCGACCCAGATCTCCCCCTGTGGAAGCGATACAGCGCCCTGCGCGGCTGCGTGGCGTCGTTCAGCTTCCTGACGCAGCGCTCGTACAACGGCACGCTGGAGCGGCTGGGGCTCACGTGGTCCATCGTGCGCCCGGCGGACCCGCCCACGGACGCCTTCCTGCGGCGCACGCTGGACCTGCTGGAGCGCGAGCGCAGCCGGTACCTGGCGGGGCTGCGCGGCTTCGAGCTGCGCCGCGTGCGCGCCAAGATGCGCGGCCGGCGACAGCTTTCCCGCGCCGAGCGAGCAGCGCTGGCTTCCCTCCGAGAAGGCGTGGACGCCGCCCTCGTGCCGGTGCCGAAGACCTGAATCCTGTCGATCCTCGCTCCCGCCGACCCATGCCGAACCCGCCCGAGAACTCCGTCCATCCCGCCACCCGCGACGAGTGGCGCGCGTGGCTGGAGCAGAACCACACGCGCACGGAAGGAGTCTGGTTCGTCAGCTACAAGAAGTCGGCGGGCAGGCCGCGCGTGACCTACGAGGACGCGGTGGAGGAGGCGCTCTGCTTCGGCTGGATCGACGGCAAGGCAGGCACGGTGGATGAGGAGCGCACCATGCTCTGGATGTCGCCGCGCAAGCCCGGCAGCGGCTGGTCGCGGCCCAACAAGATCCGGCTGGAGCGGCTGATCGCGGACGGGCGGATGGCGCCCCCCGGGCTCGCGAAGCTGGAGGCCGCGAAGCAGGATGGATCGTGGACCCTGCTGGATGCCGTGGAGGCGATGGAGATGCCGGAGGACCTGGAGCAGGCGCTCGCCTCCTACCCCGATGCGGCACGCCACTTCGCCGCGTTCCCGCCCTCCGCGCGCAAGGTGATCTTGCAGTGGATCACGCTGGCCAAGCGGCCCGAGACGCGCGCCGCCCGCATCGCCGAAGCCGCCCGCCTGGCGAACGAGAACGTGCGCGCCTACCCGCCGCCGCCGCGCGCCAAGGGCTGACGCGCCGATCCGCCGATCTGCGTTCCCGCCGTGCCGAACGAGGTGAACGTTTGTTCAATACTCGTGACGCTGGTGATGCAGATTGGCGGGTGCGGTGGCGCAGAGCCTGCATCGCCCTCCCGCCCCGGTTTTCCAGTTTTCCCGAGCGGATGGAGGGATGATGCAGAGCGACAGCAACCTGGGTGGTGGTGCGTCCGGCGGTGAGAGCGGCGGCCTTGGGTCCAGCGGGCCCAGCGGCGCAGGGACGGGCGGATCCACCGGCGGCGGGCTGGGCGGATCCACGGGATCGAGCGGCCTGGGCGGCACGGGCACCGGCGGTTCGACCGGCGGGCTGGGTGGCTCGACGGGCGGCCTTGGCGGATCGAGCGATCTTGGCGGCTCGACCGGCGGGCTGGGCGGATCGACGGGTGGCGGGCTGGGTGGATCCAC
>DATING010001149.1:0-4852 GCA_035474555.1 Longimicrobium sp.
CCCCCCCGCTTCTCGTGGATCATCTATGACTTCAGCTCGCGCACCTCGGGGGGATGGCGCGGCGGGGAGAGGGGGGAGGAAATCGATGCGTCAGTCCAGCAGGCGGATGGCCACGGAACGGCCCCGGCGCGGCGCCTCGTAGTCCGTCAGCACCTCGGCCACGCGCTCCACGGTGCTGGGCTCGCGCAGCTCGCCGACGATGATGGCGTCGGCACCCAGCCTGGCCGCGCGGCGCTGCATGGCGCGGATCAGGTCCGTCTCGTCGGTCCAGCTGGCGTCGCTGCGCGAGGTGACCAGGGCGATCTGCTCGTAGTCGCCCGGCACGTCTTCCTCGTGCAGGTAGACGGTGACTTCGTTCGGATGGCGCTCGGGGCCGGGACCGGCATCCAGCAGCACGGCGCCCGTGGACGTGCACGCGCCCAGCAGCGCGGCGGCAAGAACGGCGAAGAATGAGGCTCGGATCTTCATGGGGATGCTCCGGATATCGATCAAGCGGTGGGTCGTCGCTTCCGGGATTCCGTAAGGCAACCCGGTTGCCATCCCGCTGCGGATTGGCATCTCATTATCTTGCAATTGTTTAGGGTTGATGCGGCGGATCGTGCCGGTCGCGGAGTGTCACCCTGTGAGGACAGATTCGGACGGGGGCGCGGGGACGCGTCCGGCGGGGCGGGGAAGACGAAAGCGCGGGCACGCTCCCGGAGGAACGTGCCCGCGCTGGATCATCATCTGAGAAACCGCAGTCCTTCGCCCCAGAGTACCGGTGCGGAGGCTGCCGTCGAGCACGGGACGGTAGATCCTTCGGTCGGCGACGGAGAGCGCGGCATGGGACGGATCCGCCGCGCCTCCATCAGGAAAGCAAGCGCGTTTGCACAGGCCTCGCGATCGGTCCGGCGGGAGGGCGAGTGCCGCCGCAGCGCGGTCTCTCGCCGCGCGAGCAGACCCGGGTGGCTCAGACGGCGGCGTTGGGGTTGGGAACCTCGACCTCGTCGGCGTAGCACCAGCGCCAGTCCTCGTCCGGTTGAAAGGACTCCACGATGGGGTGGCTGGTCGCGTGGAAGTGCCGCGTGGCGTGGCGGTTGGGCGAGCTGTCGCAGCAGCCGACGTGGCCGCAGGTAAGGCACATCCGCAGGTGGACCCACCAGTCGCCGCTCTTGAGGCACTCCTCGCAGCCGTCCGGCGTCCCTGGCTTGACCGCCTCGTCGATCTGGTCCTGGTGCGTGCACTTCTTCATGGCCCGAGCTCCGTCCGTGTTGAATCAAAAAAGAACGCGATCGTGCAGGCTGTAACCTGTAACCTGTCCCCTGTCCCCTGTCCCCTGTCCCCTGTCCCCTGTCCCCTGTAACCCGCAGTTTGGACTCAGGCCGCGGCCATCTTCGGCGGCCCGTCGATGCGCAGGGTGACCATGAAGCGCGTGTCGCCGGGGTGCGAGACGGCGCGGATGCCGCCGCCGTGGCCGCGCTCCACGATGCGCCGGGCGATGTCCAGCCCCAGCCCCGTGCCCTCGCCCACGCCCTTGGTGGTGAAGAACGGCTCCCAGATGCGCGGCAGCACGGCGGGCGGAATTCCCGGCCCGTCGTCCGCGATCTCGATGCGCACGGAGTCCAGCCCCTCGCGCCCCGTGCGGATCCACAGGTTGCCGCGCCCGTTCATGGCCGCGGCGGCGTTGTCCACCAGGTTGGTCCACACCTGGTTCAGCTCGCTGCCGGACGCGCAGATCTGCGGCAGCGACCGGTCGTACTCGCGGTGCACGGTGATGCCGGTCTTGAGCTTGTGCCCCAGCATGGCCAGCGTGCTCTCCAGCCCGTCGTGCACGTCCAGCCGCTGCAGCCGGCCGCGGTCCATGTAGCTGTACTCCTTGATGGCCTTGACCAGCGTGGAGATCTTGCCCGCGCTCCCCTCCAGCTCCCCCGCCAGGGTGGTCATCAGCAGCGTGCCGGCCAGCCACTCCACCGCCGCCTCCAGCGCGTCCCCCGCGAAGGTGCCGTCCAGGGCCTGCAGCCCCGCCGCGTCCAGCCCCGCGTCCACCAGCGACGGCGCGCACTCCCACGCGTCCTCCATCCCCCGCTCGTCCAGCCAGAGCGCCACGGCGTCCTCCGCGTCCGAGCGGGCGAGCGCGTCCGCCGGCTTGACGGCGAACGCGGACGTGGACGCGAGCCGGGCGTACACGGCGCGCACGGCGTCGCGCTGGGCGGGGTCCAGGCGGCAGTCGTGGTCCAGCGAGCGCCGCTGCGCCGCCGCCATCTCGTCGCGCAGGGCGGCGGCGGCACGGCGGGCGGCGGCGGCGGGGTTGTTGAGCTCGTGCGCCAGCCCGGCCGCCATCCGCCCCAGCGCCGTGAGCTTTTCCTGCTGGCGCATCTGCGCGTCCACGTCCTTGGTCCGGCCGCTCAGGGCCTGCAGCGCGGCGCGGCTGAACGGGGTGGACTGCGCGATCATCTGCCGGAACGCATCCACCGGAATGCGCAGCACCTTCGCGGGCTCCACGGCGGTCGCCGTGGCGATGGCGGGCGCGCCGGACAGGATGCCGATCTCCCCCGCGATCCCCCCGGCCTCGTGCACGGTGAGCAGCTTCTCTTCGCCGCCCACCCACTTGGTGATGCGCACGCGCCCGTCCAGCACCATCAACAGGTCGTAGTCCACGTCCCCTTCCGTGAAGAGGACGCCGCCTTCCGGCACCTCCTCCACCGTCCCCCACCGCTTCATGTCCTCCACCACCTCGGGGGCGAAGGTGGGAAAGAGCACGGAGTCCGCCGGGTCGTGCAGGGGGGCGGTCACAGGTCCGCCAGGTACTGGTGCACGAAGGAGATGGCCACGGACCCCTCGCCCACGCCGGATGCCACGCGCTTGACGGAGCCGTGGCGCACGTCGCCCGCGCAGAAGATGCCGGGGACGCTGGATTCCAGCAGGAACGGGTCGCGCTCCAGGGGCCAGTCGCGCGGGGGCTTGCCGTCGCGCATGACGTCCGGCCCCGTGAGGATGAAGCCGCGCGAGTCCCGCAGCACGCAGTCGTCCAGCCAGTCCGTGTTGGGCATGGCGCCGATGAACACGAACAGCGCCGCTGCTTCCAGCGTGCGCGTGCTGCCGTCGCCGTTCTGCAGGGTGACCTGCTCCAGCCGCCCGTCGCCGTGCGTGGCGCAGACGACGGTGCGGCGCAGCACCCGGATGTTCTCCGTGTGCTCGATCTGGTCCACCAGGTAGCGCGACATGGTCTTGCCCAGGTCGTCGCCGCGCAGCGCGATGTTCACCGTGCGCGCCATGGTGGCCAGGTACACGGCGGCCTGTCCCGCGCTGTTCCCCGCGCCCACGATGACCACCTCGCGGTCCTTGCACGACAGCGCCTCCGTCATGGTGGAGCCGTAGTAGATCCCCGCGCCCGTGAGCGGCTCCACGCCGGCCGCCTCGAGCTTTCGGTACTGCACGCCGCTGGTGATCATCACCGCGTGGCAGCTGAGCTCGTTGCCGTCCGACGTCTGCAGGTAGCGGTACGGGCCCTCCACCCGCAGCCCCGTCACCTGCACGGGCACCAGGATCTCCGCGCCGAACTTGCGCGCCTGCGTCACCGCCCGCCGCGCCAGGTCCGACCCGCTCACGCCGCGGGGAAACCCCAGGTAGTTCTCGATGAGCGACGAGGTGCCGGCCTGGCCGCCGGGCGCCTCGGCATCCAGCACCACCGTCTTGAGCCCCTCCGACGCGCCGTACACGGCCGCCGCCAGCCCCGCCGGCCCCGCGCCCACGATGGCCAGGTCGTAGAACGGCCGCTCGGCCTGCGTCTTGAGCCCGGCCCGCGCCGCCACGTCGCGCGGGGTGGGCTGCACCAGCGCGCCGCCGTCGGGAAAGACGACCACGGGGAGCTGCAGCGGGTCCAGCCCGGCGGCCTGCAGGAGCGCCGTGCCCTCGCCCCCGGTCTCCACGTCCATGGCGCGGTAGGGCACCTGGTTGCGGGCCAGCAGGTCCTTGATGTCGTGCACCTGCGGCGACCAGCGCGGCCCGATGACGCGGATGCCCTCGAAGCCGGGGCGCCAGTTGGCGCGCCAGTCGTCCAGCAGGTCGTCGATGACGGGGTACAGGTGCGTTTCCGGCGGGTCCCAGGGCTTCTGGAAGTAGTAGTCCACGCCGGCGCGGTTGATGGCGCCGATGGCCGCGTCCACGTCCGCGTAGGCCGTGAGGATGGCGCGCTTGGCGTCCGGGGCCAGCGGGACGGCGGCTTCCAGGAACTCCACGCCGCTGAGCCCGGGCATGCGCTGGTCGGCCAGCAGCAGCGCCACGGGCTCGCCGCGCAGGGCCAGCTGGCGCAGCAGGCCCAGCCCTTCCTCGCCGGTGGAGGCGGACAGGATGCGGTATTCGCGGACGTAGCGGCGCTTGAGGTCGCGCTCCACGGCGCTGAGCACCTGGGCGTCGTCGTCCACCGTAAGGAGCACGGGGCGGGTTGCCATGCGTGCGTGTATCCTCTTCCAAAAGTCCCGGATGCGGCGGCCGGATCGCCGCCGAACGTCCGAAGATAGCAAACCGCGCAAGGCGGGTCGGGCGTGAAGGCCGGGTCCGCGCCGCGCCCCCACCCGCTCGTTCCTCGCGACCTCCCCCAAAAACCCCTGGGGGAGGTGAGATGGATCGTGCACATCAGCGGAGACTGTGCACAAGCGGGGAGCCCCCTCCCCCCGGCCCCCTCCCCCGCTTCGCGGGCAGGAGGGGGAGAACTTCATTCCCCCTCGGGCCCCGTGCCGGCGTGGCACCCGCCCGTGACGGAGAGTCCGCGCAGGCGGACTTCGTGTGTTCGTTGCGGCGAATTTATTCGCTTGGCGCGGTGCCGATGAACCCGCGCGGTGCCGGACGTCGCGCGATGTCCGTCCCGTCCGCC
>DATING010001150.1:0-5067 GCA_035474555.1 Longimicrobium sp.
GCTCCGGAAACGCGATGTCGGCCTTCGCCGACGGCTCGTCCAGTCGGAGAGCAAATGCCGCATTGCATGATTCGCAGTTGAAGCCTCACGCAGTTTGTGAGGCTTTCCGCGGTCGTTGCGGCGGCTTTAGCCGCTCAGGACGGAGGCTGGCCACGAAGCAGGCTCTCCCCCGCGCGGTCCGGATGCCCCCACGACAAAGCCGGCCTGGGCACGCTGCCCAGGCCGGCTTCCATCCATCCTGTCGATCCACGTCCTGCCGGCCGATCCGATCCGCCTGACCGTCTGCGACCGCCGATGCCTTAGCTCTCCGCCGGCACCGCCGCGAGCACGATCTGTCGGCCTTCCAGCACGGGGAGCACGTCGCGCAGGTCCGTCTGCGCGCAGTACGACAGGTCCTCGCCCAGCCCCGCATCCACGATGGCGCGCCCTGCCGCCGTGTGGGGAAACAGCTTGGCCGGGTCCGCGAACTCCTCCGCCAGCGCCAGCGCGGCCACGGCCCCGTCGTTCAGCTCCCACTCCACGTCCGGCAGCGCCTTCATCACCGCCGCGGCCATCTGCCCCGCGCACACCGCGTCCTCCAGGCCGAACACCCGGTCGCGACCCGCGCACAGGAACACGGGCTCCGCCCGCGTGCGCACCAGGTCGTCCACCACGGCCTGGAAGTTGGTCCACGCGCCCACGATCACCCGCTCGCCGGCGGCCGCGGCCATGAGCGCCAGGGTGCCGTTGGTGGTGGACATCACCACGTACTTGCCCCCCACGCGCTCCGCCGTGAACTCGCCCGGCGAGTTGCCCAGGTCAAAGCCCTCGATGGGGAGCGCCTTGCGCTCGCCCGCCAGCAGCACCTCCTCGCGCCCCAGCGTCTTGGCCAGCCCGATGGCCTCCTCGATGGTGGCCACGGGGAACAGGGTGCGCGCGCCCGACGCCATGGCCTCCACGATGGAGGTCGTGGCGCGCAGCACGTCCAGCACCACCACGGTGCGGTTGGCGACCTCGCCCGGCACCAGCTCGCCGGGGGTGAGCAGCACGTCCAGCTTCATGTCAGGCACCCGCCCGCTCCTTCATCCACCGCTCCAGGAACTTCGTGTCCACCTCGCCCGCCACGAAGTCGGGGTTGTCCATCACCTCCATCAGGAACGGGATGGTGGTGTGCACGCCTTCGATCACCGTCTCGGCCAGGGCGCGCTTCATCCGCGCGATGGCCTCCTCGCGCGTGGCCCCGTGCACGATCAGCTTGCCGATGAGCGAATCGTAGAACGGGGGCACCTTGTAGCCGGCGTACGCGTGCGTATCCACCCGCACCCCCGGCCCGCCCGCCAGGTGGAACGTGCTGATCGTCCCCGGGGACGGCGCGAAGTTGCGCGCCGGGTCCTCGGCGTTGATGCGGCACTCGATGGCGTGCCCCCGCAGGTGGATCTCCACCTCGGGGATCGACAGCGGAAGCCCCGCGGCGGCGCGGATCTGCTCCTTGACCAGGTCGAAGCCCGTGCACATCTCCGTCACGGGGTGCTCCACCTGGATGCGCGTGTTCATCTCCATGAAGTAGAACGAGTTGTCCTCGTTCAGCAGCATCTCGATGGTCCCCGCGCCCACGTAGTCGATGGCCTTGGCACCGCGCACCGCCGCGTCGCCCATGGCCTTGCGCAGCTCCGGCGACAGGGCGGGGGAGGGCGCCTCTTCCAGCAGCTTCTGGTGCCGGCGCTGGATGCTGCAGTCGCGCTCGCCCAGGTGAATGACGCGGCCGTGGCTGTCGCCCAGGATCTGGAACTCGATGTGGCGCGGCCGGGCCAGGTACTTTTCGATGTACACCGTGTCGTCGCCGAACGCCGCGCCCGCCTCCGAGCGCGCCATCCCGAACTGGGTGACGAACTCGTCCTCGTCCAGCGCCACGCGCATTCCCTTGCCGCCCCCGCCCGCCGACGCCTTGATGAGCACGGGAAAGCCGATCTCGCGCGCGGCGATCAGGGCTTCCTCGGGGTCGGCGATGGCGTCCGTGCCGGGGACGATGGGCACGCCCACGTCGCGCATGGTGCTGCGCGCGGTGGCCTTGTCGCCCATCATCCGGATCTGGTGCGGCGTGGGGCCAATGAAGGTGATCTCGCTGGCCTCGCAGATCTCCGAGAACTCGGCGTTCTCGGCCAGAAAGCCGTAGCCGGGGTGGATGGCGTCCGCCCCGGAGATCTCCGCCGCGGCGATGATGCGGGGGATGTTGAGGTAGCTTTCGCGCGCGTTGGGCGGGCCGATGCACACGTCCTCGTCGGCGAAGCGCACGTGAAGGCTCTCACGGTCGGCTTCGCTGTAGACGGCGACGGTGCGCAGCCCCAGCTCGCGGCACGCCCGGATCACACGCAGGGCGATCTCGCCCCGGTTCGCGATCAATACTTTGCGGAACACGTCTAAAGTCGGTTCAGGCGGCGCCGCGGGCCCCGGTCCAGTCCATCTCCTGCTCGCCCGGCTGCACGCCGGACACACGCAGGGCGAACTCGGAGGGGTTGCTGGCGTAGTGCATGGCCCACTCGTAGCTGATCCACCCCCGCGAGTAGAGGTCCAGCAGCGACTGGTCGAAGGTCTGCATCCCGTACTGGATTTGCCCGTCGGCAATCAGGTCGGGGATGGACTGCGACTCGTCGCCCGTGCGGATGAGCTGGGCGATGGCGGCGGTGTTCACCAGCACCTCGGCCGCGGGCACGCGCCCCGGACGGTCGGCGCGGGGAATCAGGCGCAGGCTGACCACGGCGCGGAGCGCGTTGGCCAGCATGCCCCGGATCTCCTGGTGCTGGTGCGGCGGAAAGAAGCTGATGATGCGCCCGATGGTCTGGGCGGCGTCGGTCGTGTGCAGGGTGCTGAGCACCAGGTGGCCCGTGTCCGCGGCCTTGAGCACCGTCTCCATGGACGGCCGGTCGCGGATCTCGCCCAGCAGGATCACGTCCGGGTCCTGCCGCAGCACGTGGCGCAGCGCGTCGTGGAAGGAGTGGGTGTCGCTCCCCACCTCGCGCTGGCTGATGATGGCCTTGCTGTCCCGGTGCAGGAACTCGATGGGGTCCTCTACCGTGACGATGTTCACGGCGCGCCGGTCGTTCAGGTGGCGCACCATGGCCGCCAGCGTGGTGCTCTTGCCCGACCCCGTGACCCCCGTCACGAGCACCAGCCCGCGGGGGGAAACGGCGATCTGCTGCATCACGGGGGGCAGGTCCAGCGTCTCCAGGCTGGGCACCTCGAAGGGGATGGAGCGGAACGCCATCCCGAAGGTGCCGCGCTGCTGAAAGATGTTGGCGCGGAACCGCCCCAGCCCCTGCACGCCGATGGCGAAGTCGATCTCCTTGCGCTCGGCGAACTCCTCGCGCTGGCGCGGGCTGAGCGTCTGCTCGGCGCAGCGCTTGAGGTCCTCCGGCCGCAGCACGGCCAGGCGGGTGTCCTCCAGCTCGCCGTTCACGCGCAGCACGGGCGGGCGGCCCACCTTCAGGTGAAGGTCGCTGCCCCCCCGCCGCACCAGCTCCTGCAAGGCTTCGCGCAGGTTGAACTCGGGGCGACCCGCGGCGTCCGGCGCCCCCCCTTCCACGACGCTCACGCCGGCTCGACGCGGAAGAGCACCTGGCCGTACTCCACGGGCTCGCCGTTCTCCACGCAGATCTCGCGGATGGTGCCGGCCACGTCGGCGGGAAGCTCGTTCATGAGCTTCATCGCCTCCAGGATGCACAGCGTCATCCCCTTGGTCACGCGGCTGCCCACCTCCACGTACGAGGGCGCCTCCGGGGCCGGCGAGCGGTAGAAGGTGCCCACCATGGGCGACTTGATCTCCACCAGGTTGCTCGCCGGCGCCGCGGCGGGCGCGGGGGCGCCGGCCGGCGCGGAAGCCGCGGGTGCCGCAGGTGCCGCGGCGGGCGCCGGCGCGGCGGCCGGGGCCAGGGCGGCGGGCGCGGCGGCGGCCACGGGGGCCGGCGGCGGCGTCTTGTTGACGCGGATGCGGGTGCCGCCGCGGGAAATCTCCAGCGAGTCGATCCCGCTCTGGTCTACCGCCTCGATCAGGCCGCGGAGGAATTCGAGGTCGATCATTTGGCGCGCTCGATGTACTTGTCCTCGCGCCGGTCGACGCGGATGACGTCGCCCTCGTTCAGGAACAGGGGCACCTGCACCACGGCGCCCGTCTCCAGGGTGGCGGGCTTGGTGCCGCCGGTGGCGGTGTCGCCGCGCAGCCCCGGGTCCGTCTGGGTGACCGTGAGCGTGACGAAGAAGGGCAGCTCCACGCTGATCACCTTTTCGCCGTGCAGCAGGCCATCGACCTCCATGCCGTCCTTGAGGTACTTCAGCTGGTCCTCGCCGATGACCTCGGCCGTCAGGGCCACGTCGTCGTAGCTCTGCGAGTCCATGAAGTGGTACAGGTGGCCGTCGTTGTAGCTGTAGGTCATGGGCCGGTGCTCCAGGCGCACCTCGTCGATGCGCTCGCCCGCCCGGAACGTCTTTTCCAGCACGGCGCCCGTGAGCACGTTGCGCAGCTTGCTGCGCACGACCGTGTTGCCCTTGCCGGGCTTGTGGTGCTGGAACCACATGATGGTGAACAGCGTGCCGTCCATGTTGAGCGTCATGCCGTTCCGGAAATCAGCCGTCGTTGCCACGGTTTCTCCTGTAGAAAGTCCCAAGTGCCAAGTTCCCAGTGCCAAGTCGCCGGTGCCCGATACTGGGCACTAGGCACTTGTCACTAGGCACTTCTCTTCTTCAGATGCTCCACCAGCGCGCGCAGCCCCATGCGATAGCTGTCCGCGCCAAAGCCCGAGACCACGCCCAGAGCCCCGGCCGCGATGTACGACCGGTGGCGAAAGCGCTCGCGGGCAAAAACGTTGCTAAGATGCACTTCCACGTACGGACGCGCCACTCCCGCCAGCGCGTCGGCCAGCGCCACGCTGGTGTGGGTGTACGCCGCCGCGTTCACCACAAAGCCGTCCACGTCAGGTGCGCGCTGCTGAACGTGGTCCACCAGCGCGCCCTCGTGGTTGCTCTGGAAGCACGCGACTTCCGCGCCCAGCTCCGCCCCCAGCCGCACCAGCGCGGCGTCGATCTCCGCCAGCGTCG
>DATING010001151.1:0-6194 GCA_035474555.1 Longimicrobium sp.
AGGCTACTCGATCGGCGCGACGAGATCCTCGTACTCGGGGTGCCGGTCGATGTAGGTGCGGACGAACGGGCACCAGGGCGCCACCTTCTCGCCGTCCGCGCGCGCCTTGTCAAGCACGTGCTTCACCAGCCGGCTGCCGATGCCCTGGCCCTCCAGCTCCTCGGGCACTTCCGTGTGCGTCAGGTAGATCGTGCCGCCCTTGCGCTCGTAGCCCAGCACGGCCGTCTTGCCGCCCACGCCCATCTCGTACCGGCTCTGGGCCGTGTTGTCGGTCACGCCGCTCTCGTCCGCCATCCCGTCCTCCCCGTTCGTCATCCCCGGTGTTCCCCGCCGCGTGCGCGGAACGTGCTGCCCAACCCCCTGCGCAACCGCCGGACCATCCCGCCGGCCCGGCCGCCCCTCACGCCGCCGGCCAGATGCCCAGCAGGCGCCGCACGAGCACGATCTGCCCCACGTGGTACGCCGTGTGGTCGGCCACCAGCAGCAGCTCGCGCAGGTACGTCTGCCCGCTGCCGTGCGGGATGCGGGCGAACAGGTCCACGCCGGGATCGGTCGCCAGCGTCTTGAGCACCTCGCGGTCCGTGCGGTAGCCGCGCAGGGTCTCGTCCCACGCCTCGGGGGACGGCGGCTCGGCGGTGGGGGGCCAGTAGTCTTCGGGCCAGCGGATCTCCTGGTAGTCCGGGTTCCGGCAGAAGTCCAGGATGTCCCACTGGGTGATGCGCAGGTGCTCCACCAGCTGCCACAGCGAGTACGGCAGCCCCTCCGCCTGCCGCCCGCGCAGCTCCGGCGGAACACCCTCCACCGCCGCGTCGAAGGTGGCGTGCGCGTCCTGCCAGTCCAGGATGGCCGCGAGCTGTACGCGCAGCGCGTCGATCTGCGTCATGGGATGCGGATGTCTGTGGATTCGGGAATCGTGCGACGGCGTACGGTATCCGCCTTCCGCCGGGCTCCGCAAGCGCGATCGTGGATGGATGCGATCGGCAGATCACGCCGCGCGGTGGGACTGGATCCAACCCTTCATCCGCGCCAGGTGCTCCAGCCCGCCGAACGCCTCGCCGGGTGTGCACCGCTTGCGCCAGCGGGTGTGCACGTGCGGCTGCTCCACGTACTCCAGCCGGAATTCGTCCCGGTCCGCGTCGTAGTCGATCCGCAGCACCGCGCACTCCGTGTGGAAGGGCGTGCAGCCCGCCACCAGCAGCGTGTGCATGCTGGTACTGGCGAACAGCTGCCCGGCATGCGGCGACCGGACGACCTGGTCGATCAGGTCCACGATCGGCTGCGCCCACGTCTGCCCCGACCGGACGACCTCGAGAAATCGATCGGCGATCTCCGGCCAGGGACGCGCCGCGACTTCGTACCCGCACGGGCCCGCCGCGCCGCTCATCCCGCCCTCCTCGCGCGGCGCCGCATCCACAGCGAAACGAGCGCCGCCGCCGTGATCAGCACCTCCAGGGCGAACGTCCAGTGCAGCACGAAGTTCAGGTACCACGGCTGGTGGCGCGCCGGAGGGTGCGAGAGCGCGAACTCGGCCTCGGAGGCGGGCCAGAGCCAGCGGATGCCGCCCGCGGTGGAATCCAGCACCAGGTGCAGCATCACGTTCGTGCCGAACACGGCCAGGGCCAGCCAGGCCGTCCGCCCCGCGCGCCGCATCCGGAGCACCAGCGCCGCGATGCCGAGCGCGATGAGCCAGGCGCCCGGCTTGTGGGTGAGATACGCGTGGTGCACGTGCCGCTGGTCATCCACCAGGAAGAACCAGGCGAGGTCGAAGTCCGGCAGCACGCTCGCCAGCAGCCCCAGCGCCATCAGCCGCCTGCGACTCTCCGGGGGAGACGGTGCGGCGGCGGAGCAGGGCGTGCGTGGCAAGCCAGCCGGCCGGGAGGTGGGCGATGAGCAAGGGGATGCGGTCGGCGGCGTGGGGCGGATCAGAACGGATCGAAGCAGTCGTAGTTGCGCTGCGCCGCGATGCGCCCGTCGCGGAAGTCCAGGAACACGGCGAAGCGCGCGCGCATCTCGCCCCCCGCCGGCACGCTGCCGATGGGGATGGCCAGCGTCCCCGTCCAGCTCACCTCCAGCGCCACGCGGTCCCCGGCGGCCGTGGCGGAGTGGATGTCGTAGCGCTGGGCCGTGAGCACCGTCTGCCCGCGCACAGCGCCTTCCAGGATCGCGGCCAGGTCCCGCCGGGCGCCCGCGGGGACGAGGCGGTTGGGGAACTCCTCCTGCACCACGTCTTCCGTGAAGAACGCGGCCAGCGCGTCGCCCGTGGCGCCAGACTGGATGGCGGTCAGGTAGCGCCGCGCGGCGTGCAGGTTGGCGGATTCCGTGGATGCGTCCGTCACGTGGCGATCGGGTCGAGGCTGATCCAGGTCAGGCGCGGCGCCACCTCCGGCATCCGCACGTCCACCAGGGCCGGGGACAATTTCCGTCTGCCGAGGATGCGGGACGGGCGGATGGGATGCGCGCCTCAGCGGCGCATGGTGCGCTCCATGTAGCCGCGGATGCGGTCGTGCGTCTCGGGCGCGGACCAGAGCGCGATGCCGGCGCGGTCGTACTCCGCCGCGCCGTCCATCCGGGCGACGGTCTCCGCGCGCAGCGTCTGCTTGGTCATCCGGAACGCCTCCGGCGACAGCCCGGCCAGCTGCACGGCGACCTCGCGGGCGCGGGGCAGGAGCGCATCCGCATCCACCACCTCGTCTACGATGCCGTGCGCGAGCGCTTCCGCCGGCAGCAGCGTGCGGCCCGTGTAGACCATCGCCTGCACGCGGTCCGGCGAGACTGCGAAGCGCACCACCTCCAGCGCCGCGGCGGGAAAGGGGACGCCCACCACCAGCTCCGGCACGCCGACGCGCCCGTTGCCGTCCGCCATCACCCGGTAGTCCGCGGCCATCGTCATCACCCCGCCGCCGGCGATGGCGTGCCCGTTCACGGCCGCCACCACGGGCACCGGCAGCGTGAACAGCACCCGCACGAACTCCGAGAGCAGGGGATAGAAGCGCTCCACGTACGCCGCGCCACCGTCCAGCACGCGGTACAGGTCCACGCCGGCGGAAAAGATGCTTCCCGTGCCCGTGACGATCACCGCCCGCGCGCCGGCGAGGTCCTGCAGCTGGCGCCCCATGGCCTCCAGCAGCTCCACGTCCAGGGCGCTGGCCTTTCCGTGCGCCAGCCGCAGGGTCAGGATGCCGTCGTCGTCCAGCTCGCGTTCGATCATCGTCAGGGTCGGAAGGGGCGTGGATGGATGCGGATCGCGTGCACACTACGCGCGCGGGACGGGGGCGAGCAAGGCATACGCGATCGATTTGGTGGATGGATGGATAACGCCGGCAGCGGGGCGCCCCCCATCCCGTCCCTTCCCCCACGAACTGCGCGGGGGAAGGGAGAATCGGAATGCGCGGTGGATGGATCGCGCACGGACGGAGCGCCCCTCCCCGCGCAAGCCGCGCGCGGAGAGGGGGAGAGGCCCGTGCCCGATCGCTATCCCAGCAGCGGCGTGGCGCGGCGGACGAGCTGGATGGCCACGCCCCACGGGTCGCGCATCATCACCAGCCGCGTACCGTCGGGGAGGTCCGTCGCATCCACCCGCGTGGCCCCCGCGGCCTCCAGGCGCGTGGCCTCGGCATCCGCGTCATCGGCCAGAAAGGCGATGTGCATCTGCAAGGGATGCATGGCGGCGTAGTCGGGGATGGCGCCGGCGGGGTTGTGGTAGAGCTCCAGGACGCTGGACCCGGCGGCATCGGCCAGGAAGTGGATCTCCGTGGGGCCGCCGCTGTAGCGCGCGATGCGCATCCCCAGGTGCTGCACGTACCAGGCGGCGGCCTCCACCGGCTGTGCGACGTTGAAGGCGACGTGTTCGATTCGCGTGATGGGCAACGGGACGGCCTTGGTCTCGGGTGATGTGGATCGGGTGCACCGGCAGCCTGCATGCTGGCGGCGCGGACGGCGGACGGCAAGGCACGCGGATGCGGATCCCCATCGATGGGTGGGCGCCGGCGCGGTCGGCAGCGATCGGAAGGGGCGGATTTCCACGTATACTCCCCGGGCGAAGCCTGCACCGAAGGGTGCGGGGGAGGGCTGCCATCCGGTTGCCCCGCATCCAGTTGCAGCGGCTCGTGCGATTCGGGTGGCGGAGGGGGTTGCGCGAAATTCAGGAGTATTTTATAGTTGTCTCAGCGGCACTGCTTCCGCGGTGCCAGGGCGGATCGGCTCCCTGCTGGGGGACGGTTCGCGGACAAGGAGCCTTCGGGCTTCGTCGGTGTCCTGCCCAATGTTGAACCTGAAAAAAGGAGGTGATCTCTTGTCCATTACGACGACTGCTCGCAACCTGACCCGGGCAAGCGATCGCCGCATCGGCGCCTGAGCCGAAGCAAAGAGGCGAACCTCTCCGCAAGACGCGGGTTGCCACTGCGGCATCGCGTCGGGAAGCGGCAGACTTGAAAGCACCACCGGCACCCAGTGCCGGTGGTGCTTTCTTTTTCCTTCCGTCAGGTTTTCTCTTCCGTCAGGGTGCGGCCGCCCGCGGGAACGGCGGATTCCAGATCTCCGGCCCCGCGGCCCGCCTGGTCACGACCTGCGCGGCCTGCAGGATCAGCGCTTCGGGCTCCCTGCCGGTGGTGCGGGCAACGGCGCGGAGGGCGGGATCCATGGACTGGATGACCCCCAGCATGTCCCACTTCCAGGCGCCGCCGCGTCGCACGAAGTGCAGGTCGACGGCGCTGCGCCGGCCGTTTACCGTGGTGAAGCCGTGCGCCAGGTTTCCCTGCACCAGCACCTGGTCCAGGTGCAGCTTCTGGGCGCTCTCCTCGTCGATCCACCCTTCCACGACCGAGTGCGCGAACAGCTCGCGCGGCGTCATCCCGCGCAGGCGCTCCGCGGGGATGCGATGCCGCAGGAGGAGCACGTACAGCTGGTCGGGGAGGGGTCGGGCGCGCACCTCGGCCGCCGTGGCGTAGAGCGCCAGGCGCTGCACCTCGCCGTAGTACTCCACGACGGCATCGGCCACGTGGGCCAGCGCCGCCTCCCCGTCACGCGCCAGCAGGGCGGCGCGGTACCCCTCGAACGCGGCGCGTACACCGGCTTCGTCCGGGTGCGGCGGGGCTTCCGGCGCTACCCGGAGAGGCTTCTTTTCGCGCGGGCCCGTCTGGAGTACGATCCGCTCCACCGTGGACTGCGAAGGACGCGGCGCCCCTTGCGCCGGCGGCTCCTCGGGTAAGGCAATGCCTTCGAAATGGAAGCTGGACTCCCTGAACGGCGGATCACCCACGAGGTCGGCCATCAGCCGCGAGGACGCCTCGCCGGAGAGGGTGTGCCAGGTGGGGGCGATGCCGTTCCGGAACATCTGCTCCGCGTCGGGGCTCCCCGCGACGAACGCCTCTCCCGCCAGCAGGCCGCGCGCTTCCGTGCGCAGGTGATGGAACCTGGCGATCACCACGTCCGTGCCGTCGAAGCCGATCCACCGCTCGTGGTACACGTCGAACGGGGAGCTGGGGGCGCTGGCTACCATCCGCCATTCGAACCCCTCTGCCGCGCGCTGCGACACCGCCCGCGCCAGCAGGCCGCGGATGCGGTGGATGGCGGCGCCGCGCTCTCCGTCGCGCGGCGCCGCCGCCACGAAGACGGCGGTCCGGGCCTGCGTGTACACGGCCGTCGTGCCGTCGCTGGAGGCTGGCGCGGCGGTGTAGCCCGGGGGCACGGAATACGGCGCGCCCCGCAGCGCGGCCGGCGCATCGGCGGGTTGGGCGGCCGCACGAGCGGGGAGCCCGGCGATGATCAGCAGGAGGAACGCGAGACGGTGCATGAGGAGCCTGATCTCGTCGGGAGGGGCGCGGCTACTGCCGCGGCGGAAGGGCGATGAGGGCGGTATCCGCCACGATCCGGTAGTGCCGCGACCGGCGCATCATGCCGGGCCCTTTCGCAGGAGTGGCGCCATCCGGACGCACGCCGCGCGGCCGGAGCCCAACCCGCTGCGGCAACGGGAGATCCGCGCGGCCGGCCCGGCACCCCCCTCCGCGCGGCCCCGCCGCGCCTGGGGCAGGGAGGGGCCGCACGTTGGGGCAGGAAATCCACATGTTCCGCGGCCGGGTGGGTGGCGCCGCGCGCGAACGGCCCGGTAGTTTGAACGCTCACGGCCCTGGGCAGCGCGCGCTGCCGGGACCGCGTCAACGCGCCCGATCCGCACCTTTTCCACACGGCCCGATGTC
>DATING010001152.1:0-9553 GCA_035474555.1 Longimicrobium sp.
CGGAAGTCCAGCCCGTGCCGTTGACCGTCGGCTGAAAGGCGTACAGAAACTCGCCGTTGTTGCCGGAGGCGTTCCCTTCGCCGTTGGGAAACAGATCGCAGCTCACGATGTACGCCGGCACGCCGCCAAAGGTGGTGTTCAGCAGGGGGGTGAAGAGCGCCACCACCACCCCGTTGGCGTCCGTCTGGGCATCACGCAGCAGCGGATCGCCAAAGTTGCGGCGCACGATGGGCTCCGAGGTGGTGTTGAAGTCGTCGCCGATGGCGTTGTAGTACGCCTGCATCCGGGGATTGGCCGCGGCCTTGACCCACGCCGGCGAGGCGTCGTCCTCGTAGAGGGCGATCTTGCCGTCGTAGTACACGCGCGTGGCGTTCACCGTGTAGAAGCGGTCGCAGCCGCCGCTGTAGACGTCCGCCACGCGGATGGTGCGCGTCAGCGGCGGCGGGCCCGCGCTCGGAGCCGTGCTCGTGCGGGCACGCATCTGCGCGCCGTCCCCCGCGCGGGCGCGCAGCCGGGCGTACGCGCGGCGGTTCATCTCCATGATACGCAGGTGCGGATCGTCCTGGTCCTGCGACAGCGCGGCGGACGCCGCCGGGGCCGGCGCGGAGGCGGCGGACGGGGTTGCGGGCACCTCGGGGGAGCCGCCGGGGGCGGACAGCTTGAAGCCGGCCGTGGACCACGGGTCGCGGCTGGTGTTGTAGACCGCCAGCACGTAGCGCGCGTCGCCGCCGCTGGGGGCGAGCTCGTTGCACTCCGCCTCGCCGGCGCCGGACAGGACGAGCGACTCGCCCACGGCCAGCTTGCGGCGCGGCGCCTGGACGTGGTGCGCCAGGGGCACGCCGGCCACGCCGCCGCGGTCCACCTGCACCGCCGCCGGGCCGGACGGCACGCAGGGCACCACCACCGACAGCGCGCTGGCGCCGCCGCCCGTCACCGTGGCCCGCACCCCGCCCACGTGCACGGCGTTGCTGTCCGCCACGGGGTGAAAGTTCTCGCCCGTGAGCGTCACCGTCTGGCCTGGAACCAGCGTGGCGGACGACGCGAACCGGACCAGCGGGGCGCCCGCGGCCCCGGTGGGGGCATCCGTGAGCGATCCCTGGTCGGTGCAGGCGGCGAGCATCATCAGGCCGGCGCAGGGCAGGGCCAGCCGCGGGCGCGGAAAGAGCCGAGGGGTCATCTACCGTGGTGTGGTGTGGGTTGTCCGGATTTAGCGTCGCAAAAGGAACATTTGCCGCGCACAATCCATAAACCTATCCAGCATAAAACGCAAGTCGTTACGTGTATCCGACGGCCTCATTGGCACGGCGGGGAGAGAAAGGCCCGCTCGCGCGCGGCCGTTTCCAGCGAAAGCCCCTGCACAGGCGCAGGTTGCGCCGGGCGGACGGCGGGGCGCAGGTTCAGCGGCGGACACGCGACCGGAGGGGGCGGATGGCCGAGGCGGCGGGAAAGACCGCGAAGGGCGAGCAGACGCGCACGCTGATCCTGGAAACGGCCGTGGAGCTGTTCCTGGAGCGCGGCTACGAAGAGACCACCATGCGGGCCATCGCCGAGCGGGCGGGGGTGGCCCTGGGGAGCGCGTACTACTACTTCCGCAGCAAGGAACAGCTCATCCAGGGCTTCTACAGCCGCACGCACCAGGAGCACGTCGCCGCGGCGGAGCCCGTGCTGCGCGACGAGCGCACCCTGCGGGGGCGACTGCTGGGGGTGATGGCCGCCAAGCTGCGCACCATCGAGCCGTACCACCGCTTCAGCGGCGTGCTCTTTCGCACGGCGGCGGACCCGGAAAGCCCGCTCAATCCGTTCAGCGCCGAGTCGGTCCCGGCGCGCCGGGAGGCCACGGAGATCTTCGCCCAGGTGGTGCGCGGCGCGGACGACCGCAAGCTGCCCAGGGACCTGGAGGCGGAGCTGCCGGACCTGCTGTGGATGTACCACATGGGCATCGTGCTGTTCTGGATCCACGACCGGTCGCCGGGGCGGGTGCGCACCTGGACGCTGATGGAGCGCACGGTGGACCTGGTGGCGCGGCTGATCGCCCTCTCCACCCTGCCGCTGATGGGCCCCATCCGCAAATCCGTCCTGCGCCTGGTCGCCGACCTGCGCATCCCCGACGAGGCACCCGCGACCGCATCTACGGAGTAGCGGGCGGGAGCCGCGGACGAACGCAGCCGCACGCAAGAACGCAGGGCCGCGGAGAAGTCTCCCTGCGGCCCTGCGTTTTCGTATCCACTGGATCGGGTGCTGCTCGTCACCGCGACCGGCGGCGCTCCCATTCCGGACGGGTCAGCTTGACGTCCACCCGCCGGGTGCGGATGTCGCCCGGGTCGTCCGGATTGGGGCGATAAACCTTGGCGATGAACGGCGGCGGGGTGGATTCGAGCACCCGGGCGATCTGCGGCAGGCAGCGGAGAAAGTTGTGGGCCTTTTCCTCGCTCGTGCAGTGCCCTCCCGACAGGCAGAACACGGTCGCGCCGGACGTCATGATCGCGTCCACCTCCAGGCGATCACGCGAGATGCGGATGTCGGGCGAGATGATGGGCCAGCCACGCCGCGCGACCTCCGGCATCCAGTCCACGTCCTCCGCGTCCTGCGGAAAGTGATCCTGGTGCAGGTGCACGGTAATGCCTTCCGCCCGCAGGATCGCCGGGAAGGTGTGGACCCCGAGGTTGCGGTCCGCGAAGAACTCCAACGCTACGCCGCCCTCTCGAAGAGCACGGCTGCCTTGACCTGCGCCTCGCTGAGGCCGTAGTCCGCGGCGATGGCCGCCACGCTCTCGCCCGCATCGATCCGCTGCACCAGGACCGCCGTGCGGATTCCCGAACCCGCGATGGTCGGCCGGCCGAACGAGACGCGCGGATCGATCACCACCGAGCGGCTGTCACGCTCCGCCGAGCGGGCGAGGAACGGATACAGGCGGATGGGGATGGCGCTGCTGTCGCGCTCCACTCGCTCCAGGTGCGCCGCCAGCAACTCCTTGACCGCGAGCTGGCCGGACTTGCTGAGGTTGACGAGCGTGCCCAGCTGCTCCAGGAAGATGTCGCCCCCGGCGGTCTGCATCTCCTCGCTCAGCAGCAGCCGCTGCATGCCGAGCTCGTGGCCGGCATAGGCCAGCGCCGCGCGCACGTGCTTGAGGGGCACGTCGTGCTTGGTGCGCAGGGCGCGGAGCACGTGCGCCTCCACCAGGTTGTAGAACGACAGGCGCGACGCGCCCTCCGCCTCCGCGGGGACGATCAGCGGCTCGAACGAGCCGACGCCGTGCTGCCGCGGATACGTCCGCCCCGCGACCCACGAGCGCAGCGTAGCCGCGGGGACATCCAGGTATCGCGCCGCGTCCGCGATGCCGTAGGCGGGCAGGTCGCGCGGATCGCGGCCGTCATACATCTGCGGCATCGCCAGTTCAGGTACGGGGGACGCGACGGCCCAATCCACGAAATATAGTCAGCGGCGGCGCCCCCGTGCCAGCCTCGCATCCACCCGGACGCATGCGGTGCCTGCGGTGTTAGCGCTTGGCGACGGCAACCCACACCGTTGTTTTCCTGAGGGAGGCGCCGCCGGATCCTGCCCGTGCCGATCCCCCATGGCGCCGACCGAAGTATCTACTCGCCCGTCACGCATGACTTTGGGCAGACGCGCGGCACTCGCCCGCCGGTTGTCCTGCAATCGAGCGCGACGGATACGTTTCGCGTGCCGCGGCCAACACCGAGCGGGAAAGGTCCGAGGCGCGTCGGCGGCCGTCGGGCACGGGAGGGTAGATCCTTCGGTCGGCGCCACGACCAGCGCACGGGAAAGGATCGGCGGCGCCTCCCTCAGGAAAACAACGCTGTGTGGCGGCCAGTGGCCTGGAATCGATCGTAGAAAAAGCCCGCACCCGGAAACCGGGCGCGGACTTCTCGTCTTTCGGTCCGGTGACGGCTCAGCTGCCGCAGACGTGGCCGGCGGGGTAGAGCTTGCGGTCGGCAGGGTCCTGCGGGTTGTAGCACACCTTGTAGCCCGTGGAGGGGTCGTACCAGCTGATCTCCTTCGCGGTCTCGGTGTGCACGGCGTTCGCGCCGTCCACCCACGCGTACGTCAGCGTGTGCCCCTCCTGGTGGTCGTCGCCGTCGAACCACTTCACGGGCGTCGCCACGAAGCCCACCGCCTGGGCCTCGGCCGTCTGGCGCTTGCTCGCGGCGGCGCTTTCGCGCATCACGAATCCCACGATCCCCGCCGTGATCACGGCGACCAGTCCAATCACGATCGCGTACTGCTTCATCTGGCTCGTTCCCTGGGTGGTTGAAGGGTGGATGGGCCTCAGTCGCGGCTTTCCGTCATCATCACGCGGGCGCCGTCGATGGCCTTCTGCACGGCCTTGAAGAGCTCCGGCTCGCGCTGTTCCGCATCGCGCAGCAGCGACTGCACGGGCTCCAGCGGCTCGCGGGCGGCGGCCGCGCGGGTGGCCTCGGGCAGGGTGTAATCCACCGTCGTGAACACCATCAGCGTCTTGCGCTCCTCGGTGTCCAGCAGCCCGCGCCCGGACAGCCCCGCCTTCATCAGCCCCAGCACGCGCGCCGCCGGGTCCGTCACCTCGCTGCTGATGTATGACTCCAGGATCCCCTGCACCTCCGGCTCCCGCTCCGAGGCCTCCACGATCACGGACTCCAGCGATCCCGCGGGAAACGGCGACGGCACGGTGCCCCGGACGATGTGCAGCTTCTGCGTCTTCATCAGCCCGAACAGCTTCTTTGCCTCGCGCGTCTCCAGCGTGGCGGCGCCGGAGCGGTGCACGGCCCAGAACGCGGCACCCACGGCGGCGTTCATCAGCTTCTCGCTGTTGACTTTGATGCCGCTGGTGAGGACTTCCTCCTTGGATGCCAGCAACCCGGCCTCCGGCGTGAACCGGTCACCGAACAGGAGGACGAGCTCGCTCGGGGCAAACGTGGAGGTCGCGGCGGCTACGGCTTCGGACACGGGATGGCTCCTGCGTGGGGCGGTGGGATGTGGATCGGGTGCGACTGCTTCGGATGATGCGGGCGGATCAGGAATCAGGCACGTGGGCGTAGATCGCGAGCGCCCCCACCCGGACTCGCATTACTCGTCCACCCTCCCCCAAAAACCCCTGGGGGAGGGTTGATGGAAGGCGGAGATCCGGCGCGGCGCGGGGCACGTGCGGCGGCGGAGTAGATTCCTCGGTCGGCGCCGGAGTCCTGCGCCACGTCGAGTATCGGCGGCGCCTCCCTCGGAATGACAGTCTCGGGGGAGGGCCGGAGAACTGCCGCTGTCGAAAGCTACGGCTGCGCGCCGGTCTCGGTGATGCGGCCTTCCACCTGCGGCGCGATGGGCTGGCCGCTGGCGTAGGCGGCGGAGAGCGCATCGAAGGCCATCAGGCGCACGTCCGGGCCGGGCGGAATGCTCAGCACGGCGCGGTTGTGGAAGTTGTAGCCGTCGCCCCCGCCGAACAGGTAGTCGGGCACGGCCACCACGTACACGCGCGCATCGTCCAGCGGCTCGTACGCGTCGCCCCGGCGGATCTCCACCTTCGTCACGCGCTGGCCGACGGCGCGCGAGCGGTCGAAGGTGAAGCGCAGCCCGGACACCTGGAGAAAGCGCCCTTCGCCGCGCCCGCCGGACACGCCGCGCTCCAGCACCTGCTCGCGGAGGTCGCGCCCCGTGAGCCACACCAGCGCCACGCGCGTGGGAAAGCCGAAGGTGCGCGCCAGGTGCTCCCAGCGCACCTCGCCCGTGATCACGTCGTCGATGCGGATGGCGCCGCCGTTCAGCACCGCCACGTCCGCGGGGACGGTGGGATACGCCGTGCGCATCACATCCGCCAGGTAGTTGCCCCAGGCGCTCTCCTGGTTGCGGACCGTCTCCTCGCTCGCGTCCATCCGCGTGGTCGCGCGGCCGATCACCTGGTCGAAGAAGGGCACCTTCTCGCGCATCCGCCCTGCCCACTTCGCCTGCACCTCGCGCGCGTAGGTGGGGTCGATGGGCACGGACGCATCCAGCACCACGCTGTCCGCCCGGAGCGCCAGCGCCCCGCCGCTGCGGCCGATGGCGACCTGCCAGATGCGGCGCGCGTTGCTGTCGCCCTTGGTGATGGCGGCCGTGCTGTCCGACAGGGGCTCGTGGATGAGGAAGTGCTCGTGCCCGCCCGCGACCCACAGCAGCTTGGGATGCGTGCGCCGCAGCCGCGCGATGGCCCGGTCCTCCGCCAGCTCCAGGTGCGTGAGCCCCACGATGACGTCGGCGCCCTCCGCCTCCAGCGCCTGGATCTGCCGCTCCGCCGCCGCCACGACGGCCGTGTCCCACTGCGCGTACTCCCGCGGCGCGTCCATGAACGTGACGGTAAAGATGCCGATGCGCATGCCGCCGGACGTGATGATGGTGTCCGAGCCCAGCGCGCGGTCCGCCGCGGCGTTCCCCGTGTTCAGCCGCACGTTGGCCGCCAGCCAGGGAAAGCGCGACGCGGTGATGGCGTCGGCGAGCATCTGCGGCCGCCGCTCGTCGAACTCGTGGTTGCCGGGGACGGCGATCATGGGCGCGCGCGCGTGCACGAAGTTGAGCGCGTCGATCATCTGCTGCCCCGCGAAGTAGCGGCTCTCCAGCGACGGGGCGATGAAGTCGCCGGCGTGCAGCACGCGCACGGGGGCGCCGGAGGTGCGGCGCGCGCGGTCGGCCACGGTGACCACGCGCCCCAGCCCGCCCACGGCCCCGTTCTCCACCGCGTCGATGCGGTAGACGTCGTTGATCTGCACGAACGTGGCGGCCGCGCGAAACTCCTGCGCGCGGGCGGGGAGCGCGGCCAGCAGCAGCGCGCACGCGGCAAGGCGCGGCCGTACGATGCGGGCGAGGGCGGTCATGGCGAAAAGTCCGGGAACTCCGCGGAGGTGATGCGGCGGAGCGTAGCAGCCCCGCGCGGGCCTGGGAGAATATTCAACCCCGTCCCCAAACACAAGATATTCCGCGGCGAACGGCTGCCGCTTTCCCTTTCCGCCACGCTTCACCGGACGTATTCTGCGGCTGCGAACCGTCCGGCGGATGCGGCGGGCGGGGTACGCACCCCAACCCTTTCGATGGGAGGATGCGATGAAGCGGATGATGACGCGCGGGTTCTTCGCGGCGGCGGTCGCGGTGGCCATGGGCTTCGGCGCGGCGCAGGCCGTGGCGGCGCCGGCGGAGAACGCGGGGATGGTGCGCGGCTGCACGCAGGAGTCCTGCGCCAAGCGGTGCGCGCCGCTGACGGGCTTCTGCGAGCCCCGCGGCTGCTGGTGCCGGTAGGGGGCCAGACGACGCGTACAGTCATCGGAACGCCGAAAGACCGCGGATGATGGGGCCGTCGCGGTGCGACGGGAGCCCTCTCCCCCGCCGGCCTTTTCGCTCGTTCCTCGCGACGGCCGGCGACCCCTCCCCCAACTTCGGGGGAGGGGTTGTTCGCAGGCGGAATCCCGCGCGCGGAGGCGGAGTCCGTTCTCCCTCCCCCGCGCAGTTTGCGGGGGAGGGCCGGGGAGGGGGGCGCCCGGCCCGCGCGAAGACCCCGCCGACGTCCGCGATCCATCCCTCCGCCCCCGCCGTTGCCGGCTGTCCCCTGTAACCTGTCCCCTGTCCCCCGCAGTTCAAACCGTCCCCACGTTGACGCCCCTCCCCCCCGCCGGTACGTTTTTGCCCGAGGCACCCCATCCATCCCACGCGTAAAGGCAAGGGCCGTCTGAGCAAGCTCGCCGTCCTGATGATCACGGCGTTCGTGGACATGGTGGGGTTGCTCATGGTCATCCCACTGCTGCCGTTCTACGCCGAGCGCATGGGCGGCGGCGGGCTGTGGGTGGGCCTCCTGGTTTCCGCATTCTCCTTCGCGCAGCTCATCAGCGCCCCGCTCTGGGGCCGCGTGTCCGACCGCTACGGCCGCCGCCCCGCGCTGCTCGTAGGCCTGGGCGCGGCGGCGATCGCGTACGTGATCTTCGCGTACGCCGACTCGCTGTGGATCCTGCTGGCGTCGAGGCTGGTGCAGGGCGCGGGCGGCGGCACGGTGGGCGTGGTGCAGGCGTACGTGGCCGATACGACGGAGCCCAAGGACCGCGCCAAGAGCCTGGGCTGGCTTTCCGCCGCCACCAACGCGGGCGTGGCCATCGGCCCCGTGATGGGCGGGGCCAGCCTGTCGTTCGGGCGCGAGGCGCCGGGGCTCATCGCGGCGGGGCTGTGCCTGGTGAACATGCTCTTCGCCTGGGCATTCCTGGCCGAATCCCTGGTGGCCGCCAAGCCCGGCGAGACGCGCGCCGCCCCCCGCCGCTCGCGCGAGGTGGTGCTGGAGGTGCTCACCCGCCCCGGCGAGCCCGCGCCGCGCCTGATCTGGATCTACGCCATCGGGATGGGGGCGTTCGCGGGGTTCACCAGCATCCTGGCCCTGTTCCTGGCCGCCGACTTCGGGTTCACGGAGCGGAACATCGGCTGGGTGTTCATGTGGAACGGCATCTTCTCCGTCATCGCCCGCGCCGTGCTGCTGGGGCGGATGGTGGACTGGCTGGGCGAGGTGCGGCTGGCGCGCGTGGGGCAGACGGTGCTGGGCGTGGGATTGATGCTCATCCCCTTCACCGGCCGCGTGCAGGGGGGGATGACGGTGAACCTGCCCGGCGGCGCGTGGACGGGGCGCCTGGATCTGCGCATCGTGGTGTGCGCGGTGGCGGCGCTGATGGGGCTGGGGCTGCTGCGGCTGGCGCGGTTGATGGATGCGCGAGACCGCGTGCGGCTGCTGTTCATCATGGGCGGATTGATCACGGCGGGCGTGGGATTCGTGCTGTGGCGCAGCCCCGCGCCGGTGCCCATCGGGGTGCCGGACGCATTTCCCCTGCCCTACAACCTCATCGTGCTGGCCCTCGTCATCACCTGCATGCCGCTGGGGACGGCGTTCACGTTCCCGTGCGTGACGGCGTTGCTGTCGCACGTGATCGATTCGCGCGAGCGGGGCGTGGTGATGGGTGTGCAGCAGAGCTACGGCGGCGTGGCGCGGGTGATCGCGCCGCTGGCGGCGGGGTGGTCGTGGGATGCGCTGGGGCACGCGTACCCGTTCATGGGCAGCGCCGTGCTGGTGCTGGCAACGCTCTTCCTGACCTTCGGCATCGACCGCGGCCGCGCGGCCGGTGCTCGGAAGGCGCCGTCGTCTCCGGCACCGGCACCCGCGGCGGCGGATTGAGGGAGGTCGAACCCGGCGGCGGATTGAGCAGATCGAATTCCGAGCTCCAACCGCGGTCCCCCCGCCGAATGAAGGTGAAAACACTGGGGCGAAGTCCGAGCCGGAGCGAATGAATTCGCCGCTGGAAAATCACGAAGTCCGCCTTCGCGGACTGCATGGGTGAGCCCCTGCGCGATCGGCAACGCCCGCGTGGAGGCCGGTGCCGGAGAAGCAGTTGAAGCCCCGCACGGACGCGCCAGCGGCCGGGGCGGGGCTTCTGGCTTTCCCAGCGGCGGATTCATCCGCTCAGGTTGGGGATGTGCAACGGTGCACACGTCCGAAACGGGCAGCAAGCCTGGCCGTCGGAGCAGTTGAAGCCTCACGCAGTTTGTGAGGCTTTCCGCAGTTGTTGCG